>JAOUDT010000004.1 GCA_029859145.1 Dehalococcoidia bacterium | reverse complement strand
TACACTATCTCCCACGCCGGTTTGGTGGGAGGAGGGCAATGGCCCAAGCCCGGGGAGATCAGCTTGGGACATCATGGGGTACTTTTCTTGGACGAATTCCCTGAGTTTGGCCACATCACACTGGAGTCGCTGCGCCAACCAATAGAAGACAGAACAATTACTGTCAGCCGTGCTCATGGCAGTGTTACCTTTCCTGCTAGCTTTATGCTGGTTGCCGCCATGAACCCGTGCCCTTGTGGGTATTACGGCGACCCGTTCAAGGAGTGTAAATGCTCGTCAGGAGAAATCTCTCGCTATCATAAGAGGATAAGCGGACCATTACTGGATCGCATTGATATTTTTGTTGATGTCCCCCATATTGATTATGAAAAGCTCACCGAAGACAAGCTCGGGGAGAGCTCGGAAAAAGTCAGAGCTAGGGTCAAGGCGGCACACCAAGTACAGCTTGAGCGTTTTCGGGGGACGAAGCTGAAGTGCAACGCTGATATGACACCCAAAGAGGTGAAGGAATTCTGTACAGTGGAACCAGCAGCCCAGAGCCTGCTTCGCGCCGCCATGAAGCAGCTTCATCTTACCGGCCGCGCCTTCCATCGCATCCTCAAACTTTCCCGCACCATCGCTGACTCAGAGGATAGCGACATCATCAAGACACACCACATGGCCGAAGCTCTGCAGTACCGACATAAGGAAATAATCTAGACGCAGAGCTTGTCCGGCATGCGGGTCGAGCGACATGAAGGAACTGTTTCCTTTCTGAGAGTGGATTGGGAGGACTCTTCATTGGCGCACTGGAATGGCAGCGACTAGCCCGCTTTTGTGAAGCATCCAAGCCCGAAGAGGCGAACTGCCTTGTTGAGGGTTCCTTCCCTGCTCTCCAGAGCTAGGATAAGCTCAAGGCGCGGCCCGCCAGAAGATCACGCCAATAATCAGCAGTACAATACCGACGACAAGCGAGATCCAGCCCCCTATCTTCCAGGCCTGTAGCCAGAAACGTTCATGTTCGTGGGTTATAGTCTCCTTGATATCTCTTTGGGTCAACAAAATAGAGTTGTAGTATTTGTTCTTTTCCCTTCTGTTCCAGAAAACAAAAGCAATACCCAGGAGAACGAAAAATCCTCCCAGCACCAAGATGACCCGGTAACTGCCGTCAAGCATGTTACTCAACCTCCCCCCTCAAGAATTCGAAAATCTTGACGTAACCCTACTTAATCTCTACGGTCGCTCCGGCAGCTTCCAGTTTCTGTTTCATTGTGTCGGCTTCTTCCTTGGGGACGCCTTCTTTCACTACCTGCGGAGCAGCTTCCACCAAATCCTTGGCTTGCTTCAATCCCAGGGTGGTTACCTCGCGGACTGCCTTAATAACTTCGATTTTCTTTTCGCCAAAGCTCTTCAAGGTGACGGTGAATTCTGTCTTTTCCTCCGCTGCTGGCGCCGCAGCTTGCGCGCCAGGAGCAGCTGCCGGCACCGCTGCCGCTGCTACTGCTACCGGAGCAGCGCTGACCCCGAATTCATTCTCCAGTGTCTTGACCAAATCAGCCAGGTCCAGCACTGTCATACTCTTAATGGCAGCAATGATTTCTTCCTTGGTCAAAACCTTAGCTTGTTTCTTTGCTGTTGGAGCTTCTTTTACCTCCTCTTCCTTGACTTCCTTTTTTGCCCTGGAGGTTTTCTTTACCTCCCCTTCTTTAGCTTCTTTCTCTACTTCTTCTGGTGACATGATTTCCTCCTTTGTTATTGGCTAGTGATTTGAGCCTTGTTTTGTAATACGGTCAGCAGCCCCCGTAAGGGAAAACTGAGAATGTTATGTAAAGTCGACACAGGGGCCTGTAGTTGCCCGATCAATTTGGAGATAAGGACTTCCTTAGGTGGCAAATTAGCCAGGCTTGCCAGTTCCTCTGGGATCAGAATTCGGTCTCCCAACAATCCTCCCTTGATTTGCAGAGACAATCCAGTAGATTTGATGTATTGGTTGAAGGCTTTGGCCATATTGACTGCATCATCATAGCCGAAAGCCAGTGCCACGGGACCTTCGACTATATCCTTCAGGTGCGGCTTACCTGCCTGGTCAGCGGCACGATAGACCAGAGTGTTTTTGACCACATGATATCCGATACCTGCTTTTGTCAAAGCATTGCGCAGCTCGGCCATTTGTTTGGCAAGCAGGCCCTGATAATTAGTAGCGATGATAATAGTGCTCCGCGACAGATCATCGGATAGATTGCTTACTATTTGCGCCTTCTTTTCTTTCAACATATTCGCCCTCTTTTCGACTCCTTCTCACTGTGGGAGAGGAAGTCTATAACAAAAAATCCCTGTGCCAGTGAACACAGGGGCAACTTTGGCCTCGGCAGGCAGACCATTTAAACCCCCAGGGTACCTGCTGTCACTGGCGCTCATTTATTATAGCATAAGGAACTAATTAGTAAAACCAGGGTGCGGTCGGTAACAAGCCGCGATTCCCTATGCACATTTTGTCACGCTAAGCTCTTTCCCTAGTTTCACTGGAATTTGATTATCTCTATGCCAAGAGAAAGTGCTAAAATTACATTAATCAGGAGGATCAGGAAATGGGTGATATTTTAGACGAAGTTACAGCACTCGTCAGATGTAAGGAATGTCCTTGGTATAAAAACTGTCTGACGCCGGTTCAGGTTAGCATCGAGGATATCGCACAGTTTAGGATAGCCATGCAGGGGACAAATCTACCTGAACAGGCGAAAGGCGAGCTGGACCAGATCATGGAAAGCATAGCCTCTATGAGTCAGGAGATGATTCTTCAGAGCTGCCCTGTGTTTACACAGCGCCTCAAAGAGGATGCCAAACTTGCCCAGCAAATCAAGAAGATGATGCAAAACTGGGGAAAAGAAGGAGAGCCTGATGAAGACAACTCCTGAGAAAGGGCTTTGTTCTCTTCCACCTAAGCTCATCTCAATGTAAGGTGATCGGGAGCTCGGGGGACTTCCTTTTTTGGAGATAGATAACCATGCCAGAGCAATTAGGCAAAATAGAGAGGTTGGAAGCTGAGCACTTCAAGCAGGGAAAGAAGCTTTACCTCGTCACACTTGTATATTCCGGCGAGGAAGGTCCTGATGAATACAAAGAAAAATGTAGTCGTTATTGGCAACAGGTTACAGAACAGCTAACCAATTTAGCGTCGAAGATTGGGAGGGTGAACCGGGTTTACCACGAATCAATCTTTCAATGTGGTGAGGATGGTATAGAGGCCCTGGAGAGGCTGCATCCAAGCAGTTATAAAATTGTTAAAACTCAATGTGATGATGGCGCTGTCTTTGAGACAATTGAAGAAAGGGAATTATTTGAAGAGGTCACGGACTGGCAGAGATGCCTGATGCTGGGCTTTATAAGCGATAAGGTGGCAAGTAAAGTTTCTGAATTCTATGTTGAGGCGGCAAGGAAGAGAAATGAATCTATTGCTGAAAGGATAAGCGAGACGCTTAAGGACGATGAGGCTGGGCTTCTGTTCATTAGAGAGGAGCACTCGGTGCAATTTCCTAGTGGTGTGGAGGTGTTCAGTATCTTCCCACCAGCTCTGGACGAGATACACCGCTGGCTCCGTGACCAAGCTGGGATAGGAATAGATATGGTAACAGAGGAGAGCAAAGGAAAGGCTGAGGGAGAAGCTGAGGGAGTCGAGAAAAAGGCCAAGAAAAGGATGAAAAGAGAGCCCAAAGATAGTCCTGATTTGTAAGGTGTCCTATGAAGGTAAGAAGACCTGCCGTCTCTGGTATGTTTTACGCCGGCACTCCCGAAGAATTAGAAGAACAAATCGGATGGTGCTACAAACATGAGCTTGGACCTGGGAGTATACCCCGGGTGAATAGCAAAGGGCTGAGAAAGATTGTGGCCATTGTTGTGCCCCACGCTGGTTACTACTACTCTGGGCCAGTAGCAGCTCATGCGTATAAAGAGCTTGCTGATGACGGGGTATTCGATACCGCAGTGATACTTGGTCCCAACCACACAGGGTATGGGCATCCTGTTTCTTTGTGGGCAGGGGGCAGTTGGAGCACGCCTTTGGGTGAAGTAGAAGTAGACAAGAAGCTTGCCCAAAGGCTTTTGGGGGATGTGATTAGAGCGGACGAAACAGCTCATATGCATGAGCACAGTATTGAAGTGCAATTACCCTGGCTTCAATACCTGTATGGGAAGGTGAGAATTGTGCCGATAACTATGCTGGCTCAAGACATAGAAACAGCTCGAATAGTGGGTAAGTCTGTTGGGCAAGCGGGCGAGAACTTGATAGTCATTGCCAGCAGCGATCTTACGCATTATGAACCTCACTCTGTAGCTATGGAAAAGGATAGCTCGGTGATAGAGGCCATAATTGCTCTTGATGAGGAAGGGCTGTACGAGCGCTGTGAGAGACTTGGCTGTACTATGTGTGGGTATGGTCCAGTGGCTGCAGCTATCGTCGCTTCCAAAGAAATGAAGGGCAAAAAGGCAAGTCTATTGAAGTATGCCACCAGCGGAGATACTGGCGGCGATTTCTCCCGAGTAGTTGGCTACGGCTCTATTGTGATAAAACGGTAAACAGTCATCGAGAGCTAATTATTTCCCCTTGGGCTTCTCCATCGATCGTGAGAATACCAAAAGAGTCTGCAGCCTTGCCGGGATTGAAAAACAGAATGTCATTGATGACCTTGTTCTGGGATCGGTGAGAATGGCCGTAGACGATAATATCAATCCGGTCTGACTCAAACACCTTTCTCACCCTCTCCTCTATTCCCCAGGGATCGCCCGAGCCGTGAATTATGCCGATTCGTTTGTTCTTTGTTTGGACTATTTCCTTGACCGGGAGTACACATTTTAGCTGCCTTGAATCCATATTACCATGAACTGCTTTCACCTCCCTGAACTGTTTCAACTCATTGAGCAGTTGAACATCGGTGAAGTCTCCAGCGTGGATTATCAAATCTACTGTGGAGAGGGCATCGATTATCTTTTTGGGGAGGTATTCGAGCTTGTTTACGTGGGTGTCACCAAGTACAGCTATCCGCATAGCCACCTCCTCGTGGTGAAAGGCTGTACAATGCTTGTTACGGATTGTTTTGGGATGTAACTTGTCTCACCAATCGGATGGTTTTGTCCATGCCAGATAGGGAAAAAGATAATCCCAGTTGCTTCAGGTCCTTGTAGCCCAAGCCTTGGAACAGTTTTCCTCCGGCTACTCTGGTCATTTCATCGTAAATAGCCGGCCACTCTGGGCTCCGCCTCTGGGCACAAAAAATAATAAAATCCCGAAGCTGGGGTGATATGCCATCCATATATTAGATTATTGTAGGCCTGGGGGTTCGGTTTAACAAACTTGTTTATGGCCACTAGGATGTTGTCCTCCCCCTTGTTCTTTCCTTAAACAACCCTCTGGCCAAGGCTTGGGTCTCATCCCTGTCGTTTGCCGCATACAAGGCCTGGAAAACTTTTCTTGGGCGAGTAAACCTATAAGCCGAGTTCTGTGCCCCGACCGCGTCGGGGTGGTGACCATCCATCTAGCTCTGATGTTACCATCAGAGTCAAGCGACCAACCCAAGGGTCTTGGCCGAGCACCTTAAACTTACCCCGGAGTCCGCAGGCTTCGGGGTAGTTGGGCCCTCTTATTTGGTCTTGCTCCGGGCGGGGTTTGTCCAGCCAACTAGTCTCCTGGTTGCTGGTGAGCTCTTACCTCGCCATTTCACCCTTGCCCGCACTGGCTAAGCCGGCCGCTGGCGGTGTGTTTCTGTGGCACTTTCCGTAGGGTCTCCCCTCCTGGGTGTTACCCAGCGCCCTGCTCGGCGGAGCTCGGACTTTCCTCCCCAATCATATAGGGGCGGTCACCTGGTTTACTCGCCCAAATCTATTCTATAGCTAACTGAAACGGAGGTCAAATTTTGGAACTGACCGCGAGTCCTTGCCGGCGACAGCTGGTCCCAGGTGGTTTGACGCCGAAACAACGTCAATCTGGGAGCTTTGACGTTTATCTAGTCCTCGAAGCTGACTTACAGAGCAGCAACAAGACGCATTCTTGATGTATAATGTAGGAGGATGACGACAGGGCCCAAGCGATGCAAGCGCAGCTTGAGCCGGAAGTAGAACTGGAGGTGAACCGATGCAACCACAAAACATGACTTGGGTTGTCGCGGGCAAGCGATACCGCACAGACAAAGCCACGCTAATAGCCCATGACGAATATTGGAACGGCTATAGCTGGGAGCAAGGTGGCCGCAATACGTTCTTGTTCAGAACGCCAAACGGCAATTTCTTTGCCCAGTATCAAACGCTGTTGCCACACGAGGTTGAAACAGGGGAAATCGTCCCTTTGGAGATAAACGAAGCCGTATCTCTTTACCACTCACTATACAAAAAGGAAGTACCGTTCGCAGTCGCTTTCCCGTTTGTCAAAGCTCAGGACGCTTGACACTGCCTGAGTTTCCCCTGATTCGCCTCTGCCAGCACCTTCGTGTCAGATAGCCCCCAAGACGGCACACAATGTAGAAGTCTGGTGGGGCTCCGAATCTACTCAAAATTATCGCGCGCTACTGCCAGGCATAGAATCGCGCATCTAGTTGATTTTTGATGGCCTGGACCACGATTTGAACCTAATATTTCGTGTATGTCCAAGCCGATGTGGGTATTACTTCATATAGCGTTATTCTTGGCTCCGATACCAAGAGTGTCTCTGCCTCTCCTAGTATCTGTTTTCTAAGCTTTGAACTCTCCCATGCCTCCCAATCCTCACGTTGGCTCCAGTTGTATAGCAGAGCGGCAATAGCAGTGCCTTTCAAGCTTCTGATATGCTCAACGCTAATGAAACCCGGAAATGTCATGGCATATGACCTCAGCTTCAGAAACAAAGGTTGTATATCTGCACCCTTCTTCAGTTCGTAGCCTTCGATAACCTTTATCATTTTCTCCTTCTGTTTGAGAAAGTCTACCATACAATCCTAGTTTGTAATAGTACAGTATGCCCAAATCCAGTGGGTCGAAGTAAGGAAAAATGTCGGCACAATGTCCGCAAAATTGCCCGAAGTGGTCAATTTAAAGTAGAATTTGGAGTTGGGAGGGGTGACCGAGCGGTTTATGGTGACGGTCTTGAAAACCGTTTTCGCCTTTTTTGGCGAACGTGGGTTCGAATCCCACCCCCTCCGCCACTTGGAACTTGGTTTCAGCGAGAACGATCTATGTTGCAGTCGAGAGGAGAGGTGTGTGAAGAGACAATCGATAATAATCGTTGACGACAAAATGCAGACTGATTATCGCTATGGACTGACGCAGCCATGCGGAAGAAATTTTCACGCTGACTTTACGCCGGAACTGAGCCCAAAGGAGATGCTTGAACTGGGCATTTTCGGTGGCAAATACATGACTGATTGCAGAAAAGAATTTCCCGCAAGCTGGCTTACAAGAGCGAGACTGTGCTCCGAAAAACACGATCCAAAATTGAATTTTTTCGGTGTTAATGCCAGTCAGCCTTTATCTGTTTGGAGAAAGAAGGGCTGGATAAATCCCGATGATCCCCGCGGTTGGTTTCAGTGGTATTGTCGATATTACTTGGGGCGCAGGCATGAAGATGATGAACGACAAATTAAAAGATGGAAGGCCATAAAAAGACATGTCGTTCAGATACGGAAGAATTGTCTCCCCGGCGATTTGAATTGCCGTAGGAAACAAAGACAGGCGGTTTTACATTGGGCCTACGATAGTAGAAAGATATGAAAGAGAATTGCCAGCTAAGAACAGCTGGAAATCGTCGGTTACGCCCTAATTCTCTTAACTGGCGGGAGAGAATTCTATAGGGTATTGTGCAGAACATCCATAGTGTGTCAAGGATAGAGCTTGAAATAGAAAGGAGATAGCGTGAAAATCCACGAGTATCAGGCCAAGGCACTTCTGGCTCAATACGGTATTGCCGTTCCTAGAGGCGATGTAGCTTATACCGCAGCCGAAGCGAAAAAGATAGCTGCTGAGATTGGCGTGAGAGCGGTAGTCAAAGCCCAGGTCTATGCTGGGGGGAGGGGCAAGGCGGGCGGTATAAAGACAGTCAATAGTCCGGAAGAAGCAGAAAAGGCGGCGGGTCAATTGATTGGGACCAGACTGGTGACACATCAGACTGGACCGCAAGGAGTGCCGGTAAGTAAGGTTCTGGTGGAAGAAGCAAGCAATGTGGCACGGGAGCTCTACATCAGCATCCTAGTTGACGGGGTCAGCCACTTGCCAGTGATGATGGCGAGCGAGGCCGGAGGCATGGAAATCGAAGAGGTGGCCCAATCCACTCCAGAGAAAATACTCAAGAGCTATATTGATCCTGCTATTAGTTTTCAGCCGTTTCAAGGTCGCAAGATGGCCTATGGGATAAGTCTGAATGGAGGCCAGATGGGTGAAGCCACGCGGTTGATGACAAATCTCTATAGACTCTTTATGGATAAGGATTGCTCCCTCGCTGAGATAAATCCTTTGGTGGTAACCGCTGACGGAAAACTACTGGCTCTGGACGCCAAGCTCAATTTTGACGACAACGCCCTGTATCGGCACAAAGACATTCAGGAACTCCAAGACAAAGAGCAGGAGGAGCCTCTTGAAATCCAGGCTCGTGACTGGGGGATTAACAATTATGTCAAAATGGATGGCGACATCGGCTGCATGGTCAACGGTGCCGGGTTAGCCATGGCAGTCAATGACCTTATCCAGTATTGTGGTGGCAGAGCGGCGAATTTCCTGGACATTGGCACGCTTAATAACACTGAGAGGGTAGTGAACTCGTTCAAGATGTTTGTTGCTGACCACAGAATTAGGGCTGTTCTGGTGAATATATTCGGAGGAATGGCTAGGGTGGATGTTATCGCTAAGGGAATAGTTGAGGCTTATCAGCTAATGACTATCCCTTTCCCAGTAGTAATCAGACTGGCAGGCACAAATCTGGAAGAAGGTCAGCACATCCTTGCCCAGTCAGGGATGAATTTCATCCAGGCTAAAGATTTCTATGATGGGGCCCGTAAGGTAGTCGAAGCAGCAAAAGGAGTGACAAGATGAGCATCCTCGTTGATGAAGACACCAAGCTTTTAGTCCAGGGTATTACTGGCAGCGAAGGTACCTTTCACACCCGGCGCTGCATAGAATACGGCACGAAGGTGGTGGCTGGGGTAACTCCTGGCAAAGGGGGTAGTAGGCATTTGGGTGTGTCGGTGTTCAATACTGTGGAGAAGGCCATGACTGACACCGGAGCTAATGCCAGTATCATGTTTGTGCCTCCGGCCTATGCTGCAGATGGTATCCTGGAAGCGATTGACGCCGGCATGGCGCTCATTTTGTGCATAACCGAGGGCATACCGGTGTTAGACATGGTGAAAGTGCACCGCTACCTTAAAGGCAAACCAACCCGTCTCATTGGTCCTAACTGCCCCGGAGTTATGTCCCCGGGTAAATGCAAGGCTGGGATTATGGTGGGGGAAATCCATCTTCCCGGCAATGTTGGGGTAGTCTCTCGCAGTGGCACCCTGACTTACGATGTTGTATCTCAGCTCACCAGTTTGAGAATCGGGCAATCCACATGTGTTGGCATCGGTGGTGATGCTCTGCCCGGCAGCACTTTTGTCGACGTCTTGAAATTATTTGAGGCAGACGAGCATACTAAGGCTGTTGTTCTTATTGGTGAAATTGGTGGCACGATGGAGCAGGAAGCTGCTGAATTCATCCGTCACAAGATGACCAAGCCTGTGGTTGCTTTCGTGGCTGGTAGTACTGCTCCGCCGGGCAAGAGGATGGGACACGCTGGAGCTATCATTACCGGTAGTGCTGCCAAGGCTTCAGAAAAAATAAAGGCTCTGTCACAGGCGGGGGCTACCATAGCTCCCACTCCCGCAGAAGTTGGCCTCACCGTCAAGAAAGTGTTGAAGAGCGTATAGGTATTGTCGGTAAGTGATTAGGAATCGCTATCCGCTAATCGAAGAGTTCTTTGCTTCCTTGACTGCACCTGAGCTTTTTGAGCTAGTCAAGGACAAGCCCTATAGCTTCTTTTTAGACAGCGGTATGGATCCTCAGAGGCTGGGGAGATATTCGTTTTTGGGCAGTGAACCATTTCTCGTAATTAGCAGTCGAGGGCCCGAGGTTACTATCATTCGTGGGCAAGAGCATGAAGTGCAGCATGGCAACCCCTTTGACATCATAGGCAAGCTATTGGAGACATACAAATTAGACCATTGTCCGGCGCCTGTTCCGTTCTTGGGTGGGGCTGTTGGCTACCTCGGTTATGATCTGTGTCATTTCGTCGAACGTCTGCCATCAAGGGCCATGGACGATCTTAGACTGCCTGAGAGTTCGCTTGCCTTTTATGATACCGTCGTCGCATTCGATCATCTTGAGAACAAAGCCTACCTTGTTGCCACAGGCTTTCCTGCGATGGAGGAAGGACAGCGGTTAAGGCGGGCCAGAATGAGGCTTGAAGAGACGAAGGACTGGCTTTACACCAAGTGTGCTAGTGAAGAAGCCTCTCTGTCTCGAAGTAAGAGACTAGGGGATGGTGACTTTGAGCCCCGCCATGAAAGTCAAGAAATCACACTCAAGTCCAATTTTACTCCTGAGGAATACATGAAAGCTGTGAATAGAGTGCGGGAATATATCGCCGCTGGCGATGTCTTTCAAGTCAATCTCTCTCAAAGGTTTGAAGCTGATTTGAAAATCCCGCCGTATGAGCTCTACAAACGACTGAGGACAGTCAACCCCGCTCCCTTTGCGAGCTATCTGAATTTCCCGGGCGTAGCCATCGTCAGTGCCTCTCCGGAGAGGTTCCTCAAAGCCAAAAATGACTTGGTAGAGACGCGACCAATAAAGGGCACGAGACCACGAGGCAAGGATCCCGTTGAAGATGAGCGTCTGGCTGATGAGTTGATCCGCAGTGCCAAGGACCACGCAGAAAACGTTATGATTGTCGATTTGGAAAGGAATGACTTGGGACGGGTCTGCCGCTATGGCACAGTAAAGGTCACTGAGCTAGCTATGCTGGAGACTTTCCCAACCGTGTTTCATCTCACCTCTACTGTGATGGGCAGGCTGCGACGGGGCAAGAGCAACATTGACCTGCTCAAGGCTACTTTCCCTGGTGGCTCTATTACCGGCGCTCCTAAGGTGCGAGCTATGCAGATTATCGATGAAATTGAGCCGACCAGAAGGAGTGTCTATACCGGCTCCATAGGCTACCTGAGCTACGATGAGGACATGGACGTCAACATCGTTATCCGCACTTTCCTGATCAAGGGAGGCAAAGCTTATTTTCAGGTGGGTGGTGGCATTATTTACGACTCCGATCCGGAAGCCGAGTATAGCGAGACGCTGGACAAAGCCAGGGCTCTGATTCGAGCTCTGCAATTGGCAAGTGAAGTGGTTGTGGCCACAAAATAACAGTCGCCGCGAAATCATGAGTCGGAGCATTGAAAAACTGGTGACCATGCCATATGATAGCAGCATTATGAAGTGAGCCATTATTGTTCGTATAGAGAGCCCTTTTCTTGGCGGAGGTGAGATTTATGACCGATGAATCTGGCAAGAGTCTGAACAAGCTAAAGGAACTGAAAAGAGAGCAAGAACACATCTTGCAGATGGGTGGGGCAAAGGCGATTGAAGAGCGCCATAAGAAAGGGCAGATGTCGGCCCGGGAGAGGATAGATTATTTCTTCGACCCCGGCACATTCACAGAAATAGGATTGTTTGTCAAGCACAGGACGACCGCTTTTGGCATGGATAAAAGAGAGGTGCCAGCTGAGGGAGTAATCACTGGGTTTGGCAGAGTCAATGGCAGACATGTCGTTGTTGCTGCCGAGGATTATACTGCGATGGCTGGTACGTTTGGCGAATATCATGGCAAAAAATTCGTTCGTGCTGTAGATTTCGCCAAGGATAATGGATGGCCATTTGTAGGTATGAATGATTCCGGGGGTGCTCGATTGCAGGAGGGGATAGATACTCTGGAGAGTTACGGGTGGCTGTTCAGATCCCAAATACTTGCGTCGGGAATAGTACCTCAGATAGCTCTGCTTATGGGCCCTTGTCTGGGAGGCCAGGCATATCATCCTGTGATGCAAGATTTTCTCATTCAAACGAAGCGCACGGGGTTTATGGGCATCGCTGGACCAGCTTTTGTCAAGACGCAAACCGGGGAGGAAATCAGCCTGGAGGAACTCTCTGGTTACAAGGCCCATGCCATCAAATCAGGACAAACACACATCGTGGCTGAGGATGATGCGGACTGTCTGGACAAGTGTAAGGAACTTCTGGCCCTTTTGCCTTCCAGCAACAGAGAGAGGCCACCTCGCATCACAACGGACGATGACCCGGAAAGGAGAGAGGATTTGCTTGGCCTGCTGCCCGAACATTCCTACGAACCTTTCGATATGTATGAAGTGATCAAGAGAATTGTTGACCAGGGTTATTTCTTTGAGACGTTGGGACTTCATGCGCGGAACATAATTACAGGCTTTGCCCGCTTCAACGGGCGTCCCGTGGGGATAGTGGCGACCCAACCGAAGTGGATGGCTGGTTGCATTGATATTGATGCTGCAGACAAAGGAGCGAGGTTTGTCAGGTTTTGCGACCTATTCAACATTCCCTTGGTCACTCTTCATGATTCGCCAGGCTATCTGATAGGTTCTCGGCAAGATTGGGGTGGAATTCTACGCCACGGCGCCAAGCTGCTTTTTGCCTGGGCGGATGCCACAGTGCCCTTGATTGCCATTATTATCAGAAAGTCTTACGCCGGCGCCCACTACGGCATGCTGGACAAAGCTATCGGAGCCGATTTCGTTTTTGCTTGGCCTACGGCCCAAGTTACTATCGTCGGCGCCGAAACTGCAGCCAGCGTCATCTTCGCTCGAGAAATAAAGGAGGCGGATAGGCCTGATGAGGTGCAAGCACAAAGGATAAAGGAATTCTCAGAGATGTACGAAAACCCCTACCGCGCCGCGCAGAGAGGCTATGTCGATGATGTGATAGACCCCTCAGATACCAGGAAGGTCATAAACGGGGCACTGGATATTCTGGAAGGCAAATGCGTGGCCAGGCCCTGGAGAAAGTACTCCAATATCAATCTCTGAGAAAGGAGTAAGAGAGTGGATTTCAGCTTCACTGAAGAACAGAATAGATTTAGAAAGGAGGTGCGGGGCTTCCTGGAGGAAGAGATAAAGAGGGGGTATTGGGAACCTACCTGTGATGCTTGGGTACAAGGCTTTGATCCCGGATTTACTGAACGGGTAGCGAAGAGAGGCTGGATAGGACTGACATGGCCAAAGGAGTATGGCGGGCAGGACCGCAGCCACATAGACAGGCTTATTCTCACTGAGGAGATGCTACGCTATGGAGCGCCAGCAGCTTGTCACTGGTTTGGTGACCGGCAGGTCGGAGGTGCTATCCTCTCTTTCGGCTCGGAAGAGTTGAAAAACGAGTTTCTTCCCAGGATTGTCAAGGGAGAGGCTTATTTTGGCTTGGGGATGAGCGAACCTGGAACTGGTTCTGATCTGGCTTCACTCCAGACCAGGGCGGTAGAAGATGGTGATTATTATGTAATTAACGGTCAAAAAACGTGGACTAGCTGTGCCTCTTTTTCTGAGTACTTCGATGTGTATGTCCGAACAGATCCCGAGGCACCAAGGCATAGAGGTATCAGTGAATTTATCGTGGATGCAAAGTCGCCCGGCGTCAGTCGCATCCCCATGATCGACATCACGGGCACCGAGGCCTGGAATGATGTCTTTTTTGACAATGTCCGCGTGCACAAGAGGTATCTGGTGGGAGAGAAAAACCGTGGCTTTTATCAAGTCCTCCACCAGCTTGATTACGAGAGGAGTGGCATGGAACGCCTTATGGGCAACTATCCCCTCTTTGATGCCATCATGCAGTTTGCCAAAGAGAATGAATTATCTAAGGATCCTGTAATTCGAAGCAAGCTGGCGCAACTACAGATTGAGTTTGAGGTGGGACGCCTGCTTGTTTACAGAGTGGCTTTGGTTATGGAAGAAGGGCGAGCTCCCAACTGGGAGTCTGCTATGTCCAAAGCCTATTCCACTGAATTTGAGAAACACGTGGCTGGCGTAGCTATGGAGGTCTTGGGTCCCTATGGACAGTTAAAGGTGGGTTCCAAGTACATTCGTCTGCGAGGCATGGCTCTACATTCATACTTGGGCTCCAAAGGTTACAGCCTGCAAGCCGGCACAACAGAGATCTTGAAGAATATCTTGGCTACACGGAGACTGGGATTACCAAGCTCATAAGCCGTAGCTCTGAACGAGGCGCGGTGTCCGACGGTTCAAGGATTCTTCGCCAACCTTCAGAGATGCACACGGCATGTTTGATAGAGGAGGATAGCTATGAAGTTAGCTCTTACTGAAGAACAAGAAATGCTAAGAGAGACAGCCCGCGACTTCCTGGCTGATAAGTGTTCGAAGCAATTCGTCAAACGGATGGAAGAAAGTGAGGTAGGCTATTCTAGAGAATTCTGGCAGGATATGGCTGAACTGGGCTGGATAGGCTTGGCCTTCCCCGGGGAATACGGTGGTGGTGATATGAGCTTTCTTGACCTGGCAGTGTTGCTAGAAGAAATGGGAAGAGCCTGTTTGCCTGGCCCGTTTTTCTCTACGGTGGTTCTTGGAGGCATCTCCATACTGGATATTGGCAGCGAACAGCAAAAACAACAATATCTTCCCAGCCTAATACGTGGTGAGAAGATTTTTACCTTGGCCCTCACTGAGCCGGGCCACGACAATTACGATGCTTCTTCAGTCACAGTCAAGGCCGCGCGTGATGATGGCAACTATACCATCAGCGGCACAAAATTGTTTGTGCCTGACGCTCATATTGCTGATGACCTGCTGTGTGTTGCTAGAACCAAGCCTAAAGGTGGAATCACTATATTCCTGGTAGACGCCAAGGGTCCTGGAATAAAGTACACTGTTCTAAAAACTATGGCCGGTGACAAGCTATGTGAGGTGGTCTTTGACCAAGTGCCAGTACCAAGAGCCAACATATTAGGGCGGCTGAGCCAGGGGTGGAGCACAGTGCAAAAGATAATCGAGCGGGCAGCAGTGGGAAAGTGTTGTGAGTTGATCGGCAATATTCAGCGAGTGTTCGAGATGACTGTGGACTATGCTAAAGAAAGGAAACAATTTGACCGTCCAATTGGCAGCTTCCAAGTCATACAGCACTATTGTGCTGATATGGCAACCGATGTGGATGCCGCCAGATTCAGCACCTACCAAGCAGCCTGGATGTTGAGTGAGGGACTTCCCTGTACCAAGGAAGTGGCTGTAGCCAAAGCTTGGGTAGGCGAAGCCTCTAAGCGGGTCTTCGCTCTGGCGCACCAGATTCACGGAGCCATTGGCGTTACCATAGAGCATGACCTGCATTATTACACCAGGCGCGCCAAGGCCGCCGAACTCTCCTTTGGCGATGCCGATTTTTATCGAGAAGTATTAGCCAAAGAGATGGGCTTCTAATTGTTAGGTCAACACTGGATCCCAGTGAGGTTTGAACGATTGATGTGCTGATCAGGGTTGAGTATTCTGCTGCCAGTCTGACAGCACGACGGAGAATCCTGGGACATGGCACAATACAGCACGAAAGGGGTGAATAGTATGAAAATTAGGAAGGTAGGTGTAGTCGGCTGTGGATTTATGGGCGCTGGTATTGTCCAGGTCTGTGCCCAATCCGGCTATGAGGTGGTGGTTACAGACATCAGTGAACAGATTCTCAGCAAGGGCATGGTAACAATAGAATATTATCTGAACCGAGGTGTCGAGAAGGGCAGAATATCTCAACAAGACAGGGACTTGACTGTGTCTCGCATCAAGAGGAGCCTAGCTCAGGAGGACCTGAATGACCGCGATTTGGTTATAGAAGCCGTCCCGGAGGACATGGAGCTCAAGAGAAGGGTCTTTGTCGGATTGGACGAGATCTGTCCTACGCATACAATTCTTTGTTCTAACACATCCTGTCTACCAATTACTGAGCTTGCTCGGGCAACCCGCCGGCCGGACAGGGTCATTGGGACGCACTTTCTTTCCCCGGTGCCACCGAGCAAGCTACTTGAGATTGTCAAAGCAGACACGACAAGCGATGAGACGCTGGCGACAGTGAAGGAGTTTGGCCGTTCACTTCGAAAGGAGATCCTGGTTGCCAAGGATACTCCCGGGTTCATTTTCAATTATCTGCTGTTGGCATTGACGGGGGCGGCCGTGCGGTTGCTGGAGGATGGCGTGGCCAGCGCAGAGGATATTGACAAAAGCATGACTCTTGGCTTGGGTCACCCTATAGGTCCACTTGCCCTGGCGGACTTCAACGGTCTTGACGTTGGCTATATGGTGAGTTGTGCGATGTACGAGAGGAGCAACGACCCATGCCTGGCGCCTTCTGCCATGATGAAAGAAATGGTCGACGCTGGCCATCTTGGACGTAAGACAGGGCAGGGGTTCTACAAGTATTAGAAAGAAGAATAGTGTGCGAAAGAAGACTAGCCAAGGTCGTCAAGCTTAGTTTCCAGGTTCTTTTGCCTTAGGGATACTGTTAGATCTCCTCGAGTTCTTTCTATAATGGCCCGTACTGCATCGGTAGTCCGCCTCAAGCCATGAGCAAGTAATTCCGGGAAATCCATGGTCATCAGTATTCCGTAGATTTCATCCATTATGGCCAGTAATTCCTCGCAGCGAGAAAAGTCTCCGCGCCTCAGACTATCTAATATATACCTCCGTAACTCACCGACCGATTCCCCTAAGCCGTCAAGGTAGGCGGCATTACTCACGCCCAGTGTTTTGGGCTTCGGCAAGTTTTCGCCGGCAATCAAAGCTAGGGTTATATATCCTTCGGCGAATTCCTTTTGAGCGTCGTGGATGAAGCCTGAGTGAAGCAGCTTTCCGTGTCTGGCGAGATCGTGGCTAAGTTCTCGAAGTAGTTCATGAGCTGAATGAAGGAGCTGCTTTGCCCTACCGTGCTCTTGACGGTGAACGGCGCGTATGGCATCAGCACTGTAGCGGATGACCTGACGACAACTACGTAAGGCTTTTTCCCTCGCCTCATCCTCAGCTGCAAAGTAAGGGCGAAGGTTTGCAGCGATAATCTCCAAATCTCTTATTTGTTCTGACATTTCCCTTTCACCGAGTTTATTTCTGCGACCAGTTTCTGGACAGCTCCTTTGACGTCTTTCTGACCCAAGGCGGCACTAACCACAGCGACAGCATCAGCGCCAGCAGCTACTACTTCAGCGATGTTATTCTCGTTTATCCCACCGATGGCTACCACAGGGGTAGATATTGTCCGCTTGAGTTCTTTGACTATATCCACTCCTACTATAATAGCTTCTTTCTTCGTTGTCGTGGGAAACATAGAGCCGACGGCGATATAGTCCGCTCCTTCATTTTGAGCTTTCGTGGCTTGAAGCGGTGTGGTGACGGAACACCCAACTACTTTGTCTATGGGCAATTGCCTGCGGGCTACGGACAGGGGTAAATCCTCCTGTCCAATGTGCAATCCATCGGCATCAGCGGCCAGGGCTAAGTCGAGATAGTCATTTATTATGAAGAGGACACCTGTCTGACCGCAGAGCTCCTTGAGCTTCTGTGCCACAAGTAATAGTTCTCCTTTTTTGCTCTGCTTGTCGCGAAGCTGGATTACCCTGGCGCCTCCCTCTATGACTTGTCTGGCAATCTCAAACGCATCCCTGCCAGCCAGGAACTGCCGATCCAGAATGACGTAGAGCCCGGCCATTCTTTTCACTTTGTCCCGACGTGATACTTTGGAAATCAAATCTCGCTCCAAGGTATAAAGGGCAAACCTCGTTTGCTCAAAGCCGGCGGAGTCCAGCATTGAAGTCATCTCCGGCAACTTGGCCAGCTCCTCTATCACGCGAAGGGACTCCTCCACTCTTTTGGCGTTAGCGGCAACTAAATCTAACAAGCCCCGCAGTGAGGTCGCCTCAGTAATTGGCTGCCTATCCTTCGAGGGCAGGCGACCAACATCGTGTTCGGCATCTCTCTGAGACAAGAGCCCTACACCTAGCGACTTGCTCTGTCGAGCTAAATCGTGCCGTAGAGTCCTTAGCCGGCGACCGAGCTCAGCATCATTGAGGAGAAAGCGCGCGACGTCTTCCAGAACCCGCAAGCCTTCACTGGAGCGGTTCAGGTTGGCATCAATCATACGCAGCGGTTGGCGAGGCACTTCCTAGGTCCTTCAGCGGCTCAGGTAACACACCTTCCCTGGCTGCCTGTATCTTGTCCTGGATCTGGGATGGTATCTCCTGTCCCATGTCCTGGAACTTCTTTTCCACCCAGCGACCGATATTCCGGGGGTCCCTGTAGTAGTCATCACCGGGGTGCATTGTAGGCTCGCCGCTCTCTTCCCATACTGTTTTCAATGATTTATGGTAGGCGAAGCCAGAAATGACACGACATAGGTTGATATTGCCACAGGATGAGCACTTTGGAACAAAAGGGGTAGAAATATCTCTTATCAAGAAAGACATTCTTCTATGGCAGTTTTGACAAACAAACTCATAGATGGGCATGAGGCACCTTCCTGCTCAATCAATCTTGGGCTTGCCTTTCCCTTGGCCTGAGAACTCCTTTCTTTTCTCTTCTATCTGTGCGACGGGCCATTCGCCCGTTTCCATTCTCTCAGTTAGCTCTTCATATTCCGGGGGGGATTTCTCACCGCCGCTCATTCTCTTATTCCATTCGGCTATTGCTCTGGGGTCATCGCGTATCATGCCTTGGGTCAGTTCACGGTCGGACAGAATATCTTCATAGACATCCCTGTATGTTTTCTGTACGGAAAACGTGGAGAATATCCGCTTGAGCTCGATGTTGCCACAGCGGGGGCAAGGTGGCGGGGGCACAGAAGACGTGCGCCGATATGAGCTTACAACCCGGCGACAGGAATCGCACCAATATTCATAAATAGGCATCTTGCACCGTGAAGAAATTCTAACACAACGGCGTTGTTCGACCAAGCTGCATTGAACGGATCTGACCCTTGTTTTCCTCCCAGATTAGACGGAGTAATGAGAGCTGGTCCGAGTTAGGGATAGCCTGGCTCTTTCCCGAGGAGTGCTACTGCGGCCACCTGAGGGGGGCCACCGAAGGTCTGTGATATGCCAAGCTTGGCATCCTTTAGCTGACGGTCGGGTGATTGAGCCTTGCCTTGAAGCTGTTTGTAAACCTCATAAGTCATCCTGAGGCCGCTAGCGCCTACGGGGTGTCCAAAGCATTTCAGCCCGCCATCGCTGTTTACGGGCAAGCCACCAGTAAGCTCGAAGAAGCCGGTGTCAATATCCTCCCTGGCTTTGCCTTCCGGACTGAAGCCAAGGAGTTCGTAGAGAAGCAACTCTGTGCTGGTGAAGCAGTCGTGAACCTCGGCAACGTCGATCTGTTCTCGGGGATTTTTGACCCCGGCTTGGGCATAGGCTTGGCGCGATGAGTTTATGACCTCCTCGAAATGAAGCCAATCGAAAGCCGGCCGATTCTGAGGAAGCAGAGCGGAGTGAGCGGCACCCAGGCCCTTAACATAGATCGGGTCATCTCTGTGTTTCTTGGCCTGACTGGCGGGAACCAAGATGGCTGCTGCAGCGCCGTCACTGTTGCCACAGCAGTCGAAAAGACCTAGTGGCCAGGCGATGATAGGAGCGTTCATTACCTGTTCCAGGGTTACGCGGTTGTGAAAATGAGCTTTGGGACAAAGACTGCCATTGTAATGGTTCTTGACCGCAATCTTGCCAATGATACGTTTGCCTTCTTGAGGGCTTAGTCCGTAAGTGTAAAAATATCGAGTGGCAATCATACCAAACGAGCCAGGTGCAGTGCGGCGTGCCTCCAACACTGTGCTCATGCCACGTCCGGTTCCCAAGCCAGGGAAGCCGGTATCCTTGAGTTTCTCCACGCCTAATGCCAGAACCAGATCGTACATGCCGCAGGCGACACCAAAAGACGCATTTCTAAGGGCTTCATGTCCAGTGGTGCACCAATTCTCTACCCTACTCATGGGTATGCCATGTAATTTCAATGGTCCTGCCAGATGAGTACAGCCAATGCCGACCACGGGTTGGGTGACACTCCCGTACCAGCAAGCCTCGATATCCTTGGGATTTATTCCGGCATCTTCGTATGCCTCATAGGCAGCCTCTATGGCCAGGTCATCTAGTCCGGCGTCCCATCTCTCTCCAAACTTGGTGCAGCCCATGCCAATGATGGCGACTTTGTCTTTGATACTCTCCATCTATCTCCTCGCCTGGCTACTAGCTCAGGGCTCTTTCTTTTCCTCACCCTCATAGACTTCGGGAAATACCTCTTTCCTCCTAAATCTTTGCCAGTCTGGCTTCTTTTTCTGCCAGAATGCGTTCTTCCAATGCTCAGCTTCCTCAGAAGCGTAATACTTCCAGAGATACTGAGCTGAGACTGCTTCTATGCCCCGCATATATGTGGTGGCAGCGTTGAAGCACGCTTTGACGCCAGCTATAGCTCCAGGGCTCTTCTCCAATATTTCGTCGCACCACTTGTCTACCTCATCTTCTAACTTGTCCGCCGGTACTACCTTGTTCACCAGTCCCATCTCCAGGGCTTGCTGGGCATTATACCGGCGACATAGGTACCAAATCTCCCTAGCTCTCTTTTCTCCCACTGCCATCATCAAATCAATGACACCTAGACCCGGGTCGAAACTTCCCACCAAGGGGCCAACCTGACCAAAGGCAGCATTTTCTGAAGCTATGGAGAGATCACAAATCTGCTGATAGACTTGACCTCCTCCTATGGCATAACCGTTCACCGCCGCGATAACCGGCTTGGGCATCTCACGTATAAGGGTTTTCACCATTAAATCCTTCTCCAACATTCCCTTTCGATAGCCGGCTTTTGATTCTTTGGCATCGCCGCCGGTACAGAATGCCTTGTCACCAGCGCCGGTGAACACCACTGCCCCTACGGTATCATCACTCGCCGCATCCTCAAGAGCTCTTATCAGTTCGTCTTGAGTGGCAGTGGTGAATGCGTTATATGCCTCGGGTCTATTTATGGTGATCTTGGCTACTCCAGGTCTCTTTTCATAGAGGATGTCCTTGAAATCAAACCCTCGGACCCTTTCCCATTTTCTCTCTGTCATCGCTTCTCCTTTCAGCCTGGTAGCTCACCTGATAGGGCGACATTTCCAAAAATAGTTATACATGCCCGCACCTTCATACAGTCTTCGGAAAGTCATCTCTACGGGCACATCTACTTTCACCTCGCCCGGGTCACAATCCGTCATAGGAAGATACGTTCTGGTATTCTCAGAATCAAACTCTACTCCTATCTGTGGTATTGTGGGGTCGTCACTTCTGCCGGCCAGGTTATCCAGGGTAAAAGTAAACACCTTGGCTGTTCTATCCGAGAGCCTGACTTCCTCAAAATTGTCCTTGCTTTGGCAGTTATAGCAAACCCTCTCTATGGGGAAAGTGATGGTACCACAATTCTTGCACTTGCTGCCGTGCATGCGAATGGACCAGTTGCGCTCTCTCCAGCTGGTGGTTGCCGCTGGGAACAGCCTAAATGGTTCACCAGGTTGAGGCTCTAGCAGCCCTCTATAGCTGAGATATCTTGCATAGCTAGAAAGGGGTCTCTTGGAATCCAAGTGTCCCTTCACGCCTCTTCTGTTGCCCCGGACCTCTGCAATTTCCTCCGTCACGCTGAGCAAGAAGGCGTCGCAACCGCTACCGTAGCTAGCCACCAGTATCTTATCGCCGGCCTTGGCTTCTTCCAAAGCGGCTACAAGCATCAGCAAAACATGTGCACAACCGGTGACGCCCACGTTGTTGATAAGCAGGTCTTGAAGCTGTGTCTTGACCTCAAAACCCAAACGGCGCGCCAGTCCCTGTTGCGCCCTTGAGGTAGGAGCGTAAAGCACGGCTTTGGTGATGTCCTTCACCGAGAGTGCCTTCTTTCGTAGTAAGCTTGAAATTGCCCTCTCCATATTCTCTGTATAGCCGTGCTCAATAATGAAGCGGTCTTCCCAGGATTGGACATAGGTATCTTTGTCTAGTCTCCACACATCGTATAGCTCATTGGATATGGAATAACTGCCTTCCACCAGGACAGCAGGTTTGGCAGTGTTACTGATGAGCAATGCTGCTGCCGCATCACCAAATATCTGTTCGAAGTTGGATCGTGGATAACCTATACGGCAGTCAGAGGCAGTCATCAAGACTTGACTGGCGGAGCCGCTGATTACGGCATCCAACGCTGCTCTGAATGCCTCCGTGGCTGCCCTCAAGCTGTTGCCAAAGTCAGCGGTGATGATATCGGGTCTTAAGTCGGCGGCCATGGCTGCCAGGGTAGAGCATTCCTTTTCCCTGTAGGGCGAGGTAGTGGAGGCAAAATACAGGCCGTCCACCTTGTCGCGCTGCAGGCCAGCCAAACAGTCAATGGCGGCCTCAGTTGCCATGGTGATGGTGTCTTCGTCATTGTTGGCTATGCTTCTTTCGCCTCCGGTTGAGGCGCTTTGCCAGGCCTCGGCAATAGCATCGCGAGAGAGTCGCCAGAGCGGTATATAGGCGCCATATGAAATAATGCCAGCCATGTGCTGAGGCCTCCTTTATTTGTATTTGTCGAATTCCCGTCCCCCTCTTCCCATCAGGATCCGTTGCTCCGATTTTGGGCGCGCCTAGGCCGACATATAGATTATGCCCATTGTCCTGCCGTTGTCAATGGGAAAACTTGCTCTGCCTGAAACGGATTTGGCTAACGGCTGGTGGGTGAGCCTGGAAGTCTCTTGATGTGAACGTGA
>JAOUDT010000086.1 GCA_029859145.1 Dehalococcoidia bacterium | reverse complement strand
CTCGATTATGTCGGCTTCAGGGTCTACCTCGGCGGCAGCTCTGGTCTGTGCCGTTATTTCGTTCTTAATCAGGTCAGCCCCGATGAACCCACCCACCAAGTATCGGCCAGAGCCGGTAACTCCAACGCCAGCTATCCTGACCTTGCCTGCGTCTTGCTGGAGCAAATTTCTAAACACCTGTCTCACAGCCTCGACTGGCCGTCCCGCAGTCATTAAGTAGTTCTTCGCCAGCAATCGTCTGCCCGATTCATCCATTATCACCGCTTTGGTGCTGGTGGAGCCCACGTCAACCCCGAGGTAGCCGACGCACTGTTCCTCTATCCTTTGCCCGTCCTTCTTATCCTGGAGAGCGACCATTTCCAGCTTGGGCATTTCAAAATAGCGCTGCTTGACCTCTGTCTCCGACAGCACGACACCACGCGAGGTCTTCCCTATGGAAAGTAATGCCGAACCCAAGGATTCCATGTGAAGGTAGTTTTCGGGAACGATTACCTCAACGGGATGCTCGTTCCGGGCAGAAATCATATCATTGAGTGATCTGGCTACGGCAGGATTGGCAGCGACGCCACCCACAAAATAGACAGGCTCCTGGAACGTCCCTTTTTTCAGAGAGGCGACCATCCGAGCCACGCTCTCGCAAAGTGCATACAACATGGCATCCAACGGAGCCCCCTTTTGCTGGAGATGGATGAGATCGGTCTTGGCAAAGACGCTACACCTGGCAGCTATCCTGGGGGCAGTGCCTTTGAACTGCAGGGCCAGGCTGGCGAAGTCCTCCATGCTGATGCCAATTCGATACGCCTGCTGCTCCAGGAACCTTCCTGTGCCAGCAGCGCAAAGAGGATTGGATGCCACTTTCCACGGCTTTTTCAAGCCATCTTCCAGCTCTATCACCAGGGTGCTCTGACCGCCAATTTGTATGATAGTTTTGACGTCGGGACAACGATGGAGCAGCCCAGAGGCAATCGCCAGTGAGCTGCTATATTCCGTCCAGCCCAGCTCTTCTGGGATGACGGACTTGCCCGAGCCCGACACCCCAGTGGCAATGACCTCTTTGAGGTTGATCTTCTCGCCCAGCCTGGCGATAAGTGAACTGACTGCAGCCCTGGGACTCGAAGTTACCTTCTCGGTATCAAATCGGACGACCTGGCCATTCTTATCTATGAGCGCCAGCTTAGCATTGACAGAACCAATATCTACACCTAAGTAATAACCCATTGCCCGACGTTCAATTGTAGCAGAAAATGCACTTTCCACAAAGTGCATCTCCATCTCATTTTGGCGGTAGGGGGTTAAGCGATGGCGAACTGCAGGGACTTCATGTATTCGGCGAGAGGGATGAGAATCATAGTGATCTGTAGGGTTCGCTATGACAATATTGCGAGCTAAGGAGCAGCTCGGGTCTCAGGCATACTCTGGATCGCTGCCTCGTCTTGTCCTCGCCCAGATAGTCACTACCACAGCAACCAATGCCAACAGGCCTATTATGACCGCTTTTTGGGCGGGGGAAGTGTTGACGGCTATAGTACTCATGGCTACGGCAGGCGCCAGCCCGGTCCGTACAATTGGCTTTAGGCCGGGATGCTCGTCTATGAACTTGGCTATTGGTGGGCTGACCTTGTAGTAAAAGTACACCAAAGCTTCTCCCACCGCGCTGGGCAGCAAATATTGATCTCTGAACTCACGCAGAATCTGTATTTCCTCAGCCATTGCGGTGCCGTAGGCCGCGGTGGCGATGAAGCACCCCCCTCCACTAAAAACGGCAACTATGGAGTAAGGTCTGTCCACTGTGATGGTGGTCGAGGGAGCAGTAACATTGGCAATGGTGCTCACATCGCCCGACCACCTCACAAACTGGCCGCCTTCGTCAGGCACGGACACAAGGGGGATGCTGGCACCGAGAGGACGCAAGAATGTTCCCTCGCCGGGGGTGGTTACCCTGCCGTCTCCGGTGCTGGATATCATCAATAGCGCCATGGGTTCCGCATGCCACGACTCAAAGTTGGCAGTGATGAAGTAGGAGGCGTCCATGGTGATTGTAGTTGAGGCAGCGCCGACATCAGCAATAGTGCCTACATCGCCGGTCCATTCCACGAACTCGTAGCCTTCGTAAGGCTGAGCAACGAGGGGGACCACTGTGCTATTGCCATAGACAAAAGTTCCTTCACCGGGACTGTCTACCACACCGCCTTCCGTACTGGAGATGGTAAGGCTATAGTAACCTGGGTCTAGTGCGAAGCTAGCGGTGATGGAGTAAGAGTCGTTCATGGTAATGTTGGTCGAGGGAGCAGTAACATTGGCAACGGTGCTCACATTGCCTGTCCATGCCACAAAATGGTAATTTGCGTCAGGCACAGCAGTGAGGTTGGCTGTCCTGTTAGCATAATAGACAAAATTCCCCTCGCCGGGAGTGGTTACCGAGCCGCCAAGAGTGCTGGACACGGCGAGGCTGCACCAGCCTGGGTCTAGTTCAAAGTTGGCGGTGATGGAGTAAGAGCTGTTCATGGTGATGTTGGTCGAGGGAGCAGTAGCATTGGCAACGGTGCTCACATTACCGGTCCATTCCACAAAATGGTAGTGTTCGTCAGGCACAGCAGTGAGGTTTACCACCGTCCCGACATCGTAGAGAAACATACCCTTGCCCGGTTGGGTCACATTACCGCCAGGAGTACTGAAGATAGTGAGGCTGCGCCGATCTTCCGGAGGCTCAACAGTGATACCAAGCCCGTCAATAATGTACCCTGCCTTGCAGATGACCACGCTGTCTGCTGAGCCAGCAAAGAGCAGCCCCACAAATTGCCCATCTTTGTCCACCGCCGAGCCTGAGTCACCTGGCTGTGCGAACGACCAATTATCTTGAGTTATTACAATCTGGTCCTCGAAATAAGCCCACTGGTCACCATAGTAGACCCTGACACGGACATTGGTGTGGTTCACCGTGCCCGTGGTTACTCCAGTCGTGCGCCCAGATTTTCGTACGGTATCTCCCTGAGAGACCTCGGTCCATCCCTCGATCCAATAATTACCTTCCTCATAAAACTGCTGCCCAGGAGATGCGTTAACACTAACATCAATACTGCCTATAGCGGCATCAGCATAGTTTTCCGCATCCGGTGCAAAGTCTATAGGGATGTATGACTCAAGTACTCCCACACGTTTGTCTATCGTTCCTCCGTCACGTGTCCCGGGTTGGAGGATGGGTGTTCCTGCGGACAGAAATGTAGCTGTCTCCGGATTCATAGCGATAACGTGGGAGTTGGACAGAATCTTGTCATCATAGGTGACCATACCCAGTGTCCCGGCGTACAGATATAAACCCGCCCCTTTTGTGACGTACGCTGACAGGCTTGTCCCACCAACCAGAGGCCTGACCTTGCCTCTTCTCGCCTCACTAACATCGATTAGGGGCTCTGCTACCTGAGTAGAGAATGCTTGTATTCTACCGGTAATTTCCGTCCGCACCTCATATCCATCAAAGGAGCGCGGCACTCGTTTCTTCGCCTGTTCATCCTCGACAAAGACGGTTATCTCGGCCTCAGCTTCAGAATGGGCAATGCCCACAAAGCCAGCTCCAGCCAGAGGCAAAAGTGTCTGTTCCAGTGCCTTCCTGGCTTCCCCCAGCGACTTCCCACGACCATGATTCTCACCAGCGGAAGCCGGGATAGAGCCAAGAAACAGCGCTCCAACAAGAACTAATACCAAGAACAGCAGAAGTCTCTTCTCTTTTTTCATTTCTAACAGTGTCCCGAATCGTTCAATATATATCAATTTTTCTACACGGTCAATTATCTTCGGGATTCTCTCAAAACGATTTCAGTAAGACAGAGAAGACTATCAAACAAACCCAACTTTGGGAGGGAGACAAATTCAAGATACGAAGAATGTTGGCACCATAACAGAACCGGGGTCAGGCAACAAAAGAAACAGTCTACCTGGTGCCGACCCCGGTTTGAATCAAGTCAAACTCACGTTTCTTATCAGATCTTGCCCTTCTTCAACGTTTCAGTGGGCTCGAAGGATTTGATACCATACTTCTTGGCAAGGTCTTCACACATCTTAGCCAATTTATCATATCCTATACTCTTGCCAAGCTGGAAAGGGCCAAACATCGAACCGCCCCCATTAACGATGGCCTTGTCAATTTCTTCCGCACTCCTGACTACTCCGCCCTCAAGCAACTTAGTCGCCTCATTGACCTGAAGAGCAATCAACCAAGCAGGGTCAAAATCCTCTTTTGCCTTGGACAAGTCTATCTCCGGTCTACCCTTAGACCAGTCAAAAATGCCCTTGCCTGTCTTTTTCCCCAGTGTACCGGCATCAATCTTGGCTTTGAGCCAGCTGGGCGGCGCGTAGTCTTTGGAGAGTTTCTCAGCAAAATAAAGAGCGCTGTGATAGGCGACGTCCAGCCCCACGTAGTCCATCAGCTCATATGGCCCCATGGGCATACCTAGCTTTCTCATCTTGGCATCGATTTCCATAGGGGCAGCCTCGCGTTTCTCTAATATGAGGTCAAGAAGAACTGCAGTCGGCGCCTGGATCCGGTTATATACAAACCCGATAGAGTCCTTCTCAACTCTGACCGGCGCCTTGTTCATCTTCAGCGCCAGATTATACGCCACCTGCATTGTTTCTTCGCTAGTCTTTCCTCCCTTTATGACCTCGACGAGCTTCATCAAGACCGCCGGGTTAAAGAAGTGCATGCCGACGACCTGCTCGGGCCTCTTCGTAGCCGCAGCAATTTCCGTGACGCTCATATTGGAGGTATTGGAAGCCAGTATGGCGTGTTTGGGAGCGGCTTTATCCAGTGCCTGGAAAACCTGTTTCTTGAGGTCCATAATCTCGGGGACTGCCTCGATAACAAAATCAGCGTCCTTGACAGACTCGGCAATATCAACAAAGGTCGTGATGTTAGCCAACATTGCCTTTTGGTTATCTGCAGTGACTTTTTGTTTCTCGACGAGCTTGGCCAGGCTCTCCCTAATTCTGGATAGCCCCTTGTCAACGAATCTCTGCTCGATATCCCGCATTGCCACCTTGTAGCCAGCAAGCAGGGCGACCTCGGCAATGCCATGTCCCATATCCCCCGCCCCCATGACCGCAATCTTCTTGACGTCTTCAACTTTCATATCAGAAAACCTCCTTCTATTTCTTCGTTTCGCCTCAGGAGACTATTCTCCTGTAAAGACCGGCTCTCGTTTCTGGATAAACGCTATCGCCCCTTCCATGGCGTCCTTCGTTTTGCTCACTCGCTGTGAGCCTTCCAGTTCTATTTTCACGCCCTGGTCAGTCGTGGTCTCAATTCCCCGGGTCACTGCGTCAAGGATTATCTGAACAGCAATCGGGGCCTTCTTCGCCAGCGTCTTCGCGAGCTCCTTAGCATCGTTCATCAACTGCCCTGGCTGAGATATCCTCGTTATGAGCCCAATGCTCAAGGCCTCGGGGGCGTTGACTCTGGTGCCGAGCAGAAGCATCTCAAGCGCCTTGGTCTTCCCCACCAGCCTGGGCAGCCGCTGGGTACCACCCCAGCCAGGTATAATACCCCGGTCAATCTCGGGCTGTCCCATTACCACTTGCTGAGAGTTGAGCATCAACCTGAAGTGGCAGGCCATCGCCAGTTCGCAACCACCACCGAGGGCGAACCCATTTATGGCAGCGATTACAGGCTTGGGATACTTCTCAATACGGCCGAACACCTCCTGCCCCCGTGACATCGCCTTTTCGCCATCCGGAGTGCCAGCCGTTTTTAGGTCGAAGCCGGCAGAAAATCCTCTTTCTCCGGCTCCGGTGACGATTACGGCTCTCACCGCTTTGTCCTTTTCCCATTTGGTCAAAGCTTCGTCCAG
>JAOUDT010000119.1 GCA_029859145.1 Dehalococcoidia bacterium | reverse complement strand
CCAGAAGGTCGGCGACGCAGTGGCATCAGGCAAGTCTGAACAAGGCATTCTGATATGTAGTACGGGCATAGGCATGAGCATCGCCGCTAACAAAATAAGGGGTATAAGGGCGGCTTTGTGCTGCGACGTTTTTGCGGCACAACGGGCCCGCCAGCACAACAATGCCAACATCTTGTGCCTCAGGGGAGAAGAATCAAATACCGAGTCAGCTTTGGAAATCGTCAAGACTTTCTTGGCCACAGATTTTGAGGGCGGCAGACACGTACAAAGGGTTAATAAAATAAGAGCTTTAGAAGGAGATTCCTCAGGTTAACAGCGCTGGCTCTTATGAGATACAAGCCGCGGGCCAGTTATTGGGCCAGGTCACACCGAGTATCGGCTTCTCAAATCATGAGACAAATCAGCCGTTAATTCCAGAGTCTGAGCTGCCGCTTCCAGTGACAGACTTGCCAGGGTACAAGAAGGAGTTATCAGTCCTTGAGCTACGACCTGCTTGAACTTAACACCACCCCTGGTGAATGGAGCCATAGCTTCTTCCAGGCGGTCACGAAGACTGGGCATAGATTCTTTAGCTAAGGCCTCTTCTTCGTTGGGAACTATCCCCCATGCGATATTCCCGCCACGCTCAAGAAAGGATATCACCTTGGCCGAATGAGTGCTCAGAGAAGAAGCATAGTTATAGGCATCAAAGCTGAGAACATCGATTTTGGTGTCCAGAAGGGCCGACCAGTTGGTGTTTCCGCAGCAGTGTAATCCTTTTTTTCCTTTAATTCCTCTCAACACTTCTTCTAGCAGGACAGGCACTTTTTCTTCAGGAATAGGAGTAAACACCGAGCCCAAAGAAACCAAATAAGGCTCGTCAACAAAGATAATAGGGTCAGGTGCTATTTGCTTCAAGACGTTTTCCTGCCACGAAGCTTTCAGCCGCAGGAACTTGGCTGCGGCCTCAGCTAAGGTGTCGTCATAAAGGATTCCCAGACCATCCTTACGGGTAACCGCCACGCCCCAGGTAACAGCACCTGTCACTTGCCCCTTGACTATTCTACTGCGTACTGCTTTGGACAGAAAAGCATGCAACCCCGCAGCATATTCCGCCGAAATGCCATATTTGCGGGCATCATCTTGTTCACAATCAATATAGATTTGCTCTAGCTCGCTCTCAAAACTAGTCGATGGGTCGATATGAATTTTGTCCCCCCTTATGACTACCCCCGGAAAGCCTTCACTGAACTGGACAATCATGTTTTCTTTAGGAGAGCGCTTCGGTAATTGCGGCCAGATGGGTATGTCAGGAAGATACTTCATAATGATGGCACAAGCCTCTTCGGCATCTGTGTGAGGCATGCTGCCAATAGCAGTAGGCAAACACCCAAACTCAAGCTTGGCTGACATCTTTCTACTCCGCCAAATACTTGTTAATTAGCAGTCCCAACTCCTTCTTCTTCTCTTGCGGTATATGTTTCACATCAGTGGCTATAGCATATTTAAGGGCGCTGGCACAGGCACAGTCTCGTTCCTGTTGTATGGAGGGCACTAGCAACTTCAGGATCTTTTTGACGGTCTCAACGCCCTTCCGCAGGTTGGTCAAAATCATGTCAGTAGTCACCGATTCGTAACCCGGATGCCAGCAATCATAGTCCGTAACAACAGCCAGTGTGGCATAGCATATCTCTGCCTCTCTGGCTAACTTAGCTTCAGGCAAAGCCGTCATCCCAATAACATCAGCGCACCAAGAGCGATAGAGATCTGCCTCAGCTTTGCTGGAGAACTGTGGGCCTTCCACGACCACATAAGTACCGTCTTTATGCACCTTGGCCCCGGCCTTGGTGCTTGCCTCAAACATGAGTTGCCTAAGAACAGGACAGAAAGGCTCCGCGAACGAGACATGCCCGACTATCCCTTTGGTGAAAAAAGTACTGGCTCTTCCTTTGGTGGCATCAATTAGCTGGTCGGGAATGACTATGTCCAGAGGTTCTATCTCTTCCCTGAGACTGCCCACAGCGCTTACAGAGATAATCCTTTCCACACCCAGAGATTTCAAGGCATAAATATTGGCTTTCGCCGGTAATTCGCTCGGGCCTATTCGATGTCCCTCACCATGTCTGGGAAGGAAGGCAACGCTCACTCCTTCCAAGCTGCCCAAGAGGATAGCGTCGCTGGGCTCGCCGAAGGGCGTGCTAACCTTCACTTTCTTCATCTCTGTAATCCCCTCCATCTTATAAAGTCCGCTCCCCCCAATAATGCCAACCTGTGCTTCAGACATTTGATTTCCCTCGTTCTGGATTCTTGCGATTGATTATAACACATGAAGACGCTTCGACTTAGCTACAACTGCTTACGCTGGTTTGAACGAAAGAAGTGCCGTGTTGCTTCGTCGAGATTGGAAGAGGGAAAGAGTCATAAACTCTCGCGCTCCTTCGACCTGAATCTGATGAAATGTATCTGTAATAGCATCAGAAGGGTCACCAGGCCGAGTTCGTAGTCCCTACCGACGAAATACGCGGACTATCACCGACAAAGCTGAGTCTCCCACTTTCTTGAACGACCAGCTTTGAGGCAGCGCAAGGTGTAGATGATCTGCTCTATCCCTGCTATAATCCTGGCGACAGACAACCAAAAGCGACGAATCTACCTGGGCATGGTCGCCCGATGTCACAGCTTCAGATACCATGTCGCGAAAAGGGAGGAAAACATGAAATTACTGAAAAAGCTTTCTGAGACCCCGGGAATCCCCGGGAGAGAAGAGGCGATGCGGGTCGTCGTTCGAGAGGCGTTGACCAGCCATGTGGACGAGATCACTGTGGACCGCCTCGGGAACGTCATCGCCCACAAGAAAGGTAGCAGCCCGAAGGTGGCTGTGGCGGCACACATGGACGAGATTGGATTCCTCGTGTCTCACGTGGACGAGGAAACAGGCTTTCTGCGCATCGACCCTGTAGGTGGATTCGACCCTCGCACTCTAATTGCCCATCGGGTGACGGTTCATGCCAGAGGTGGTGCTACTTATGGACTCATCGGTACCAAACCCGTCCACATCCTCACGGAGGAAGAGCGAAAAAAGGTGCCCGAAATGAAGGACTTGTTTGTTGATATTGGTCTCTCCGGTAAAGAAGCCAAAGAACAGGTGCACGTGGGCGATCCCGTGACCCTCGTGCAGACGTTCACTGACGTAGGGAACCTCGTCACGGGCAAAGCGCTTGATGACCGGTTGGGGGTGTATGTGGGGATTGAGGCGGTGAAAAGACTGGGAAAGCACAAAGCTGACGTCTATTTCATTGCCACAGTGCAGGAGGAAGTGGGGCTCCGGGGAGCACGGACATCTGGGTTCGCGATCGCCCCGGACATCGGAGTGGCACTGGATGTGACCATCGCCTGTGACATACCAGGCGTGCCAGCTCATGAGCATGTAACGCGCCTCGGCAAGGGTGTGGCTATCAAGGTAAAGGATTCGGCGTCCATCTCCCATCCCGGACTTGTGCAGTTCCTGATGAACTTGGCAGAAGAACGAAAGATTCAGTATCAGCTCGAAATATTGCCCCGGGGCGGCACGGATGCCGGAGCAATCCAGCCTGCCCGGGAGGGCGTAGCCGTAGTAACCATCTCCGTACCCACCCGTTATGTTCACACCGTGGTGGAGACGGCCCATAAGGAGGACATCGAGGCTGCGATCAGCCTCCTTGTCGCCTTCCTCGAGACCTGTCACGAGGCTGACCTTCGGCTATAACGTCCGTGGCATCCCCAAAGTCGGACACTGTTGAATGCTGTCCGCATCACTTCATGGAAGAGCCGTTTGGCTGACTCACTGCACCAAAGAACCTTTCGGGCGAGGAGGTAGAGAGATCCGCGCAGACAGAGACTTGTATTTCAGACACTTGATGTTCGTTGACCCTGTAGAGCATAGCACTCCGGCAATGCTCTTTCCAGAGACAGATTCTGCAGTCTATCAGCCTCAGACTGGGATGTATTCAGGAGGCCGGACCTCAACGAGTTTAATGGCTTCTGATTCACATCCCACGGCGCAGACCCCACAACCGAAACACTTTTCTGAACTTATCTGTGCCTTGAGTTTCTTTTCACCCGAGATTTTGACCATTTCCACCGCTTCGAACGGGCACCTTTCCACGCAGGTCTGACACCCTTTGCAGACTAGCTTGTCCACCTGTGCCTGGAATCTGCTCCTGGCAACTCCTTTCTCGAGGACACCATACTTGGCAAGAGGATAGTAGAAGACACAGCAGTCGCCGCAGCAATTGCAGATCACATTGAAGGCTCCGGCAACGTTAAACACGCTATGTACAAGACCGGCCTCCTCTGAGACATCCATGATCTTCATCGCCTCATCCTTAGTCAGTTCCCTACCGGTCCCTCTGGCTATGGCGTATTCGGCTCCTCGGTTGACTTGAAGACAGACCTCAGCCGGCAAATCACACCTTCTGGCTATTCTCCGGCAGGAACAGTTGACTAGAGCAAATTTGGTGGCCTGGTCAA
>JAOUDT010000085.1 GCA_029859145.1 Dehalococcoidia bacterium | reverse complement strand
TCCCTATCGTTTAGGATTTCGTACATAGTGTTTAGGACGTTCCCTCCTGGGCAAATTCAGCATCAGCCATTCCCACGCCAAACGAGGATTAACATTCTTAGATATTGCCTCCTGCAGCAAGCCAAGGCTAGCCAGAAACTCTTTGATATCGCCAAGACTTAGCCCCACGGCTTGTTCTTCCAGAACTGCCCTATAATCCACGTTGATGATAGCCTCCTGGCAACCACCTGCAATGAGCATCAAATCATGCCACCAGTTGAGCCAGACCTCTGTTATTTCCGCCCCGGCTTTCCGATCCTGACTGAACTGGTTGGCTAGCTCCTGGGCATAGGCAAACCGTTGCTCTAACCCGGCAGTCAACAAGGAGACTAGTCTGTCTATCCTCTGAGAGCGCTGCTCCAATATAGCGCAATCTGCCAGAGCAGACAATGCCCAGCCCAGGCGACCGTGGCACAACTGAGTCAAAAGCTGCGCTTTATCAGCATCGACGCTATAGGAGTTGACGAGCACCTCCTGTACGCGCTCCGATGGCACAGGCTTCAATTCGAGCCGCTGACAACGTGAAATAATTGTCGGCAAGAGGCGCTTTTCCTCGCTAGCTAACAGAAGCCAGGTTACCCTTGGCGGCGGCTCCTCTAATATCTTGAGCAAGGAATTGGCCGCCTCGGTAGACAGATATTCTGCCTCATCAATGATAAACACTTTGCACTTACCTTCGTACGGTGGTAGGTTGGCGAACCGTTGCAGCCCTCGAATATCGTCAATGCCAATTTCCGTTCTGGAATCCAAACCAATAGGGGTGACATCAGCGTGCTTACCATCCCGGATTCGCTGGCAGGAACGGCATTCGCCACACGGCACTTCTGGACCGTCACAATTCAGGGCTTGCGCCAGATTGATGGCCAAAGTCCCTTTGCCTACATGCCGCGGCCCTACTAGAAGATAGGCGTGGGCTGTAGCATTGGTTTTGAGGCTATAATTCAGCAAAGATAGAATCTTGTCCTGTCCGATAACTTGCCACATGTCAAATTGAGTCCAGACTCATCAAATCCTGATAGGTTTCCCTGCGTCGAATAAGACGTGCTCGCCCTTCCTTCACCATAACTATGGCCGGCCTGGGCATGGCATTATAATTACTCGACATAGGTATGGAATAGGCACCGCAGACTGCAACAGCTATGATGTCGGCGGGACGTACCGCAGCCAAATTGACGTCCTTCACCAAAGTATCCCCAGACTCGCAGAGCTTGCCAGCAATGGTAACCGTGTCTCTTTCCGGCTCCAACGCCTTGTTGGCCACGAGAGCCTCATATCTAGCTCCATAGAGCGCCGGGCGAATATTATCGCTGATGCCGCCGTCGACACACACATATTTCTTTATCCCCGGTATCTCCTTTATCGCTCCGACCTTGTATAATGCCACTCCAGCCTGGGCAACAATTGCCCTTCCGGGCTCGATGATGAGCCTCGGCCGACTCGGTTCCAACCCTGAAATAAGACCGGCTAGCTTGCTAGTTACAGCCTTAGCATAGTCAGCTATCGCGGGTACTCTAGAGTCCACAGTGTAAGGAACGGCAAAACCGCCGCCGATGTCGAATTCGCCGAGGTGGAAGCCGAATTTTTGACTCATTTGCCGGGCAAAGCCGAGCACAAGCTCTATAGCTAATTCAAACGGCTGGATCTCAGATATCTGAGACCCGAGATGAAAATGCAAGCCCAAAAGGTTGAGGTTGGAGGCTGACGAAGCCTGGTTTACTGCCTCTTCGGCCTGCCCCGTGGCTAGCGGAAAGCCAAATTTGCTCTCTATTGTCCCGGTAGTAGTATATTGGTGAGTATGGGGGTCGATCCCCGGAGTCAGGCGCAGCAGAATATTCTGGCTAATACCCCTCTTCTTAGCTAGCTTGTTAAGCATCTCAAGTTCATAGAAGTTGTCCACCACAATTCTGCCCACTCCCCAATCCAGGGCTAACTTCAGTTCCTCAGGGGTTTTGTTGTTGCCGTGGCAGTAGACCTTGTCCAGAGGAAAATCCACGGAATGGGCGATGCTAAGTTCTCCCCCGGAGACAACATCGAGTCCCAGACCCTCTTCCTTAAATATGAGAGCCAAAGCTTGGTTCAGGAAGGCTTTGGAGGCATAAATCACCAGGGTGTCAGGATAATACTTACCGAACTCATCCTTAAATTCACGGCACTTATGGCGGAGCGTGGATTCATTCAGAATATAGAGCGGCGTCCCGAATTCTTCGGCCAGGTCAACGACATCGCAGCCCCCAATAACAAGGTGACCTTCCTTATTTACCTTAGTCATGGGAGGGAAAAGAGCCAGCTTGGGCACAGTCTTTGTGCTCATGCTCATATGGTAGCTTGTAATGCCTGGTAAGTCAAAAACCTGGGATGAATTCTCGACGGCTGGTTCAGATTAATGCTTTAGTCTCGCTATCACTGCGTCGGCGACCTGGCTGGTGCCTACAACAGTGGCGGGGTCGAGCTTCAAATCATAGGTGACATTCTTGCCCTCAGCGATGATCTCAGATATGGCGCTTTCCAATCTACCGGCGCTATCCTTCTCTCCCAGATAGCGGAGCATCATCACCCCTGAGAGCATCATGGCCATGGGATTGACCTTATTCTGCCCGGCATATTTAGGGGCGCTGCCATGAGTAGGCTCAAAGATGGCTACCTCATCCCCGATGTTGGCTCCCGGAGCTATGCCCATGCCGCCAACCAGACCGGCACAGAGGTCGGAAATTATGTCGCCATACAAATTAGGCAGCACGAGGACATCAAACATTTGAGGCTTCCTGACCAATTCCATGCAGGTCGCGTCCACAAGCATATCGCCAAATTCTATGTCGTTATACTCTCTGGCAACTTCACGGGCAGTATCCAAGAAAAGGCCATCGGAGAATTTGAGTATGTTGGCCTTGTGGACCGCAATGACTTTCCTTCTGCTGTTCTGCCTGGCATATTCAAAAGCGAACCTGACAATTCGCCGGCTGGCCGTCTGAGATATCACTTTCAAGCTTACCGCAGAGTCTTTCTTTAGCTCTTTCCCCACCGCATCGCGGACTAAATCAAGCAGTTTCTTGGTCCCTGAATCGCCTCTGGCAAATTCGATACCGGCATAGAGGTCTTCGGTATTCTCCCTGACCACCACTATATCCACGCCTTTGAACGGCACTCTTATACCGGGGTACACCTTGTAGGGACGAAGGCAGGCATAAAGATCTAACGTCTGCCTCAAGGCAACATTGACGCTCCGGAAGCCAGTGCCTATGGGCGTGGTCACCGGTCCTTTAAGGGCGACCTTGTATTTCTTTAGGGACTGGAGAGCCTGGTCAGGGAGAGGCGTGCCAAATTTCTCCTGAGCCCGACTACCTATGACAACAGTATCCCACTGGAACCGGACCCCGGTGGCTTCCAGCACCCGCCGTGTCGCCTCAGCAACTTCAGGCCCTATGCCATCGCCAGGGATGAAAGTCACTTTGTGTTCCATAATAGCCGTCACCGTCACCTTAATCTTCTCCCGTCAAGGGAGAGGAGAGTTAGCCTGTAGCGACGAAGTCCTTATACTTCTGTATATAGGGAATAAGTCCGCCTTCCCCAAGAATGGCGGACATTATCGCCGGCATTTTGCCACAGCTTAATGTAATACCAGAAGTCAAATCGGCAATCTTGCCGCCGGTCACGTTTATCTCCAGCTCATCGCCGTCACCGATTTTGTCGGTGTCGCAAAGCAGTACAGGCAACCCCTGGTTTATGGCGTTCCGGAAAAAGATGCGTGCCGCCGATTTGGCCAAAATAGCAGCGACGCCAGACATCTTGACTACCACTGGGGCATGTTCCCGGCTGGAACCCAGACCAAGATTCTTGCCCACCACCAGGATTGCTTTGCCTTCGCCTGTCGCGGACAAAGCCTTTACCTTTGAGGCAAAGTCAGGCGCACCATCCTCCAGGACATGCTTGGCGAGTTCAGGCAAGTTGCTTCTGAGATGAGCAAACCTGCCAGGGATGATATCGTCTGTGGAGATATTATCCCCCAGTTTGATCGCTCTGCCCTTGAGCATCAAATCAGACATTACATGAACTCCCTGGGATCAGTAATCTCGCCCTTTATGGCTGAGGCAGCGGCGGTAGCGGGGCTAGCCAAGTATATCATAGCTTCAGGGTTGCCCATTCTGCCCCTGAAATTACGATTGGCGGTAGAAAGGCAAACCTCGCCATCTCCCAACACCCCCTGATGAAGACCGAGACAAGCTGAGCAGCCCGGCGGTAGAACAATCGCACCAGCTTCAATTAAGCTCCGGATGTAGCCTTTTTCGATAGCCCGAATGAGCACCTGCCTCGAAGCCGGAGCTATAAGCAATCTGGTACCGGGATGGCTCTTCCGGCCCTTAAGAATATCAGCAGCCACAGCTAAATCCTCCAGACGTCCGTTAGTACAGGTGCCAATGAATGCCTGCTGGATTTTGACTCCTTTCACTTGAGCCGCCGGACGAACGTTATCCACCGCATGGGGAAGTGAGACCATTGGCAGAAGCTGGTCAAGATTTACCAATATGACTTGTTCGTAGTTTGCCCCAGCATCTGCAGATAATGGCTTGTATTTGTCGCCCCGTCCATGTTCCCTAAGGAAGTTCCATGTGACTTTATCGGCGGGAAACAAGCCCACCTTGGCTCCAGCCTCCACAGCCATATTAGCGATAGTTAGACGCTGCGACATAGTCATCCGAGCCAAGGCTCTGCCGCCAAACTCCAGAGCCTTGTAATTAGCACCGTCAGCGCCAATCTGACCGATGAGATACAGAACCAAGTCCTTGGCATAAACTCCCCGAGGGAAGGCGCCACTGAGCTCGATTTGAAAACTTTCCGGCACCCGAAACCAGGTTTTGCCCAGGGCCAACGCAACGGCAACGTCGCTGGAACCCATGCCAGTAGCAAAAGCGCCCAAAGCTCCCGCAGTAACAGTGTGAGAGTCGGCACCCACTATGATATCCCCGGGATTTGCGAAATTCTCGGCGACCAGCTGGTGGCATATGCCTTCGCCAACGTCGTAGATGCGACAACCCATTTCCCCGGCGAAGCGGCGCAAGAGAATATGATCGTTAGAAAGCTGCTGAGCGGGACTGGGGGCAGCATGGTCCAGGAACATCATTGTCTGTTGCGGCTTAGCCAGAGCCTGAAAACCGCTTTCCTTGAATTGCCTTATGGCGAGCGGTCCAGTAGTATCCTGGACAAAAGCCAAGTCCACATCAGAAATCACGACATCCCCAGCTTGAGCGTCGCCACCCGATTTGAGGCTCAGGATCTTCTCGGCTAGAGTCTTCCCCATTCTTAGTTGCTTCACTATTTTAATCGTCCCTTCTGCTATAATCAACAACATGCCCGAACACAAACCAGGCAACCTGGGTTCCACAAGATGCGGCAGCAGCGTTTTTCACTGGGGCCAACGCACCTACATCATGGGGGTGATAAATGTCTCTCCGGATTCGTTTTCTGGTGATGGAATGACCGATGCTGAAGAAGCTGTAGCCAGGGCAAAGCAACTGGCCTCTGAAGGAGCAGACATAATTGACATCGGTGGAGAATCCACCCGTCCTAGCTCAACCCCAATTTCCATCGACGAAGAACTACGGCGGGTAATCCCTGTTGTGGAAAAGTTGGCCAAGGGGCTATTGGTACCCCTTAGTGTAGATACGTATAAGGTGGAGGTAGCCCGCCAGGCTTTAAATGCGGGAGCCAATATGATAAATGACGTCTGGGGATTGCAGAAAGAGCCTGCGCTGGCTGATTTGGCGGCTAAAAAAGGTGTGCCAATTGTTTTGATGAGCAATCAGCGGGACTCTCCGTGCCAAGACATCATGCCTACCGTTATCTCCGATTTGAA
>JAOUDT010000084.1 GCA_029859145.1 Dehalococcoidia bacterium | reverse complement strand
CAGGAACTCCCTGGCGTGCTGCATTTCGGCAGAAGCGGGGTCATCAGGGCTGATGGGAACGAGCAGCGGCCACACGGCAGCCCCGGCTTTGTATTTGACGTCGGGAAACGGTGCTTCATAAGCGGCGACTACTTTTTTGGTTATCTTCTCGGGGTGAGCCATGCCGCCAAGTATGGACTGGCCGATCTGCATGTCGGGATGGGTCTCAGCATACTTGCGCCAGGCCAGAAAAGCTTCGTTGGGCTTGCCCTTGCCTGTGGGCAGGCCGGTGTTCATGATAACCAGCCTGGCAAAACGCTCCGGCATATGGGCGACCGCAGCCAGACCAATCAATCCACCCCAATTCTGCACCACAACTGTTATTTGTCTGAGATCCACGGCCTTCATGAACCCCTTCAGCGTGCCCAGATGCATCCTGAAGGAATATGCCTCCCGCTCAGTGAACTTATCGGACCGGCCAAAGCCGATGAAGTCCATAGCTAAAACACGGTGTTTCTTGGACATAGCGGCAATCATTTTACGGTAGAGAAACGACCATGAGGGCTCACCGTGTAAACAGAGTATGGTCTCTCCTTTGCCTTCATCTACATAATGTATGCGCAGTCCGTTGACCTCGATATAGTGCGGAGCGAAAGGGAAATCGGGCAATTCGGAAAAACGTTCGTCTGGTGTACGGATGACCGGCATGTCATATACCTCCTTTTGACTAGTGTGCTGTGAAGATGATATATATCCCTGCTTCGGTCTGTCAACCTGTCATGCTCCGAATGTAACATCACCCGTCACCACACGCCCGGCACAAGGGAACAGTGCTGCAGCGGATAATCAGAAAAACCGACACGACACACGGGCTATGCACTGATGCTTCGAGTGGGTGCTCTTGCTAAAATGATGAGAAAACCAAGTATAATAGCCGAAGCCAGGACTTCGAAAGGTAGCGAAGGTATAACGCTTTGACCAAGAAGCAGCCCGTATTCTACGGATGGTGGATAGTCTTGGGGCTGTTCGCGATAGACGCGGTGGCATCCCTGGGCAGATACAACCTGGCTGCCTTCCTGCCCTTCATCATGGACGAAATGGGCTGGGGACGGGAGACAATAAGCCTGGCCCAGAGCATCGCTATATGGCTGTACGCTCTGTCTGTCGTGCTTTCCGGCGTACTGGTTGACAGGATCGGAAGCCGGAAGACCTTCTTGATGGGCGGCGCCATTACCATCCTGGGCTGGGCCCTGTTCTCTATTGTTCAAGCACCCTGGCAACTGTATCTCTGTTACGGAGTGCTCCTGGCGCTGGCAGTGGGCATGACCCACTACGTCCCGGTCATGGCCACAATCCGCAAGTGGTTTGTAAAGCGGGCGGGAGTTGTGGCCGGCGTCACCGGCAGCGCCTGGGCGCTGGGCAATGCCATATTCATGCCGGTGATGACCGGGATGGCAGCTTCGCAGGGCTGGCGTCATACCTCTCTGGTCCTGGGCATCTGTTTCGGCGCTCTCATCATACTCTGCGCCCTGTTTGTCGTTCGCGACACCCCCGAGTCTGTCGGGCTGCGTCCCGATGGTGAGATATCTGCGCCCTCTGTCGATCCTGCGGCATCTATAGAGATATCCTGGGATGTAAAGCGTGCTCTGAAAACGTCGCAGTTTCTCTTGCTGTTTCTCACCTACTCTGTGTATAACATCGGCCTTAACGGGCTGGCGGCCCATGGAGTAACGTGGGGCACGGAGCTGGGCTGTCCAGAGGCAACTGCCGGGATTTTTTCGACGGCATTCGCGGTGCCCTGGATAGTCGGCTGTGTAGCAGGCGGCTGGCTGGGAGACAGATATGGAAAGACCAATGTGATGCCGGTAGGTCTGATTATCGCCACGGCAGCGATGCTTTACGGAGGGCTAGGAGTACACAGCCAACAAGGGCTGATGGCGCTCTCTATCGGCGTGGGATTTGGCACAGGCCTGCAGGTACCCCTGTATGCTGCACTGCTGGGCGACCTTTTCGGCAGGGCGCGTGTGGGGTCGCTGTTCGGCATTCTCACCTTCGGCTATGGCTTGATTGGGGGCTGGGGGCCTTTGATCTGGGCTACGCTGCGTGAGGCAACCGGCTCGTATAATGACGCAGCACTGCTGTCTACAGTATGTTATGCTATGGCCGCGGTGGCCCTTTTGTTGGTCCGCCCGATGAAGGTCCGAGGAGGTACTTAGGTCTATGAGAAGCTCGCCTATAAAGCTCAGCATGACTGATAAGCAAGCGCAGGACTACGCGGCATCCATTCCCTTCGACCGGCGGCTATACCGCCAGGACATCGAGGGGAGCATCGCCCACACACGGATGCTTGCCAAGCAGGAGATAATAGCAGAAAGCGAGGCCGAAGCGATAATCAAGGGGCTCAACTCGATCCGAAGGGAAATCGAGCGGGGGAAGTTTCAATTCAGGACTGAGCTTGAGGATATACACATGAATATCGAAGCGCGGTTGTTTGAAAAGATAGGTGACGTGGCGGGCAAGCTCCATACCGCTCGGTCCAGGAACGACCAGATGGCACTTGACCTCCGCCTCCTCGTCAAGGAAGAAATCGGGAAGACCATCGGAACGATAAAGGCTCTGCAAATTTCGCTGGTGGAGCTAGCTCAGGGCAACAAGGACGTGATCATGCCGGGCTATACACACCTGCAGCAGGCCCAGCCGGTCCTGCTGGCACACCACCTGCTGGCCTATTTCGAGATGTTCCAGCGGGATAAGGAAAGATTTCACGACTGCCTGGGTCGCGCCGACTTCATGCCGCTGGGCAGCGGCGCCCTGGCCGGAGTCCCCTACCCGATAGACCGGGAATTCGTGGCGCAGGCGCTGGGCTTCAGTAAGGTGAGCAACAACAGTCTGGACGCCGTTTCCGATAGGGACTTCATCATAGAATACGAGGCGGCAGCCGCCATCACCATGATGCACCTTTCCCGCCTGGCCGAGGAGTTTATCCTGTGGTCGTCGAGCGAGTTCGGCTTCATACAGATCGGCGAAGCCTTCACCACGCGCAGCAGCATCATGCCCCAGAAGAAAAATCCCGATGTAACTGAGCTGGCCAGGGGGAAGACCGGGCGGGTATACGGCCACCTTACGGCCATCCTGACCATTATGAAGTCACTGCCCTTGGCCTATAATCGGGACATGCAGGAGGACAAGGAGGGGCTGTTCGACACGGTGGACACGCTGCAGTCCAGCCTGGAAGTATTCGCGGGGATGTTGAAAGCGATTGAGGTGAATACCGGGCGTATTGCTCAGGCCATGAGAACAGACTACACATTAGCCACGGACCTGGCGGATTATCTGGTGAAAAAGGGGCTGCCATTCCGGAAGGCCCACAGCGTGATCGCCAGGCTCAGCGAATATGCCATGAGCAGGGGCAAGACCTTCAAGGAACTCGGCAGGAAGGAATATCGCGACTTCTCCCCACTCTTCGCCGGCGATGTCTATGATATAACTTCAGAATCCTCGGTCGCCGCCCGGGATGTCATCGGCGGCACCTCCCCGCAGCAAGTGGCGAAAGCCCTCAAGAGAGCCAGGAGACTGCTCAAGAAATGATAAAGCTGGCGCCCTCGATTCTTTCGGCTGATTTTGCCCGGCTGGGAGAACAGATTGACGAGGCAACCAGGGCCGGGGCCGATTATGTCCACGTAGATGTCATGGACGGGCATTTCGTGCCGAATATCACTATAGGCGCTCCCGTTGTGGCTTCGATCCGCCGGGTGACTACTCTGCCCCTGGATGTCCACCTGATGATAGAACACCCGGAGCGATACATCTCCAACTTTGTTGACGCCGGTGCCGATATTATCACCGTGCATGTGGAAGCTTCTCCGCACCTCCGCGCCACAATCCAGGCGATAAAGGAGCAGGGAGCCAGGGCAGGAGTATCCATAAATCCGCCTACTCCCATCGGGGCAATCGAGGAATTTCTGCCCCACGTGTCGCTGATCCTAGTTATGAGCGTTAATCCGGGCTTCGGCGGGCAACCTTTTATCCCGGAAACGCTGCCCAGGATAGCGCATATTCGCAGGATCCTCGATGACAGAGGACTGAGTGCCGAGCTCGAAGTTGACGGGGGAATCAATGCCGACAATGCCCCGGACATAGTTAAGGCGGGCACCAATGTCCTGGTGGCGGGGAACAGCATATTCAGGGCGCAGGAAGGGATAAGCGGCGCCATGCGGAAGCTAAGGGAAGCGGCGGGGTAGCAATTCAAATATCAAATGATAAAATCCAAATGACAAAGATAGGCAATATTCTCGTTAGAGGAGCCAGGAAATCCGACATGCCGGCGATTAGAAAATTGCTGCAAGAACTGGTCAACGCTATGGATGATACTGAATGCGTTGACCTCCGAATTGTCCTCATAACCCTGGAGCACCTCCTAAAAGATGCCAGATCACATTTCCTGGTCGCAGCAACGCAGGGCGCTCCGGTCGGATTCATCCACTTCACAGTCCGACAGACGGTTCTGCACCAAAGTCCGTCGGCAATGATTGATGAGCTTGTTGTGACAAAGGAACATCAGGGGAAAGGCATCGGCAAGCAGCTGGTGCTGGCTACTATCCAGAAATGCAAGCAACTTGGATGCTGTGAAGTTGAAGTGAGCACCGAGAAGACAAACGTCAGAGCAAGAAAGTTCTACAAGAATTGCGGATTCAACAAAACAGAGATACTCTTTGAAGCGGATTTGTAGTCCACGTCAACAATCCGGCGGACGTGCCAATCACACATAAGGGAAGGCGCAAGGGTTTCGCGGTTTGAGTTAGCGGGCGGCTTTGTACTGGGTGCGGAGGCACCTGGTGCAAATGTTGACTTTTCTTTTCCTACCTTCTACCATAATCGTAGTTCGTTGGATATTTGGCAGCCACTGTCGCGGGGTATGTTGCTTGGAATGGCTTACACTGCGCCCAAATCGCACCTGTTTACCGCAAATTTCGCACTTCATAGGGACTTCTCTTTCTATCTGAATTTGCGTAATCATACCACAATTGTAAAGGCGGGTGAAGTGGCAGGATGAAAAGTGAGTTGGCAGATGGCCAAACCCTGAAGGAAATGTTTTCTTCAGGAACTGCCTGGCTGCAAAAAAGTGCCCCCGATATCAATGCTATAAACGTTTTCCCAGTTCCGGATGGTGATACCGGGACAAACATGGTGCTTACCATGCAGTTTGCCCTGCAAGGGGTAAAGCCCAATTCTGATAGCCAGGCTTCCTCGGTAGCCAGGTCCCTGGCTCACGGGACGTTGATGGGAGCGCGGGGTAATTCGGGAGTTATCCTGTCTCAATTCTTCAGAGGTCTAGCTAAAGGGCTGGAGGGCAAGGCCAATTTCGACGGCGGCGATTTTTCTAGAGCACTAGCCGGAGCCTCGAGAGCTGCTTACAAAGGGATTGCCAATCCGGTTGAGGGAACTATCTTGACGGTACTCAAAGACGCATCTAAAGCTGCTCAAGAGGCAGGTAAAAATGATGCCACTCTGGTCTCGGTGCTGGAAGCTGCGGTAAAGGCGGCGGAGGAATCAGTAGCCCGGACACCCAGCTTATTGCCAGCATTGAGGGATGCTGGAGTGGTGGATGCCGGCGGTCAAGGTTTGTATGTTTTGTTGGACGGTGCCCTGCAATGTCTCAAGGGAGAGTCGCAGAAGATGCAGTATCGGAGGCCCCGCCTGGTTGTTGCCGAGCAGGAGCTAGTTCCCAAGGCGGCTCAGAGGCCGACCCAGCTGGAAACACCCCACGGGTACTGCACGAATCTTGTCCTGGAAGGGCAGAATCTTGATTTGGACAAAATCGAGAAAGACCTTAAGAAGAAGGGACAGTCTTTGATAGTGACCGGCGACGATGCTCTGGTCAGAATTCATATCCATAGCTTCAAACCCGGTGAAATCCTGCAATATGCCACAAAGCTGGGAAAGCTGCATGACATAACTATCAATA
>JAOUDT010000082.1 GCA_029859145.1 Dehalococcoidia bacterium | reverse complement strand
CGCCGCCAAGAAGAAAGTGCCCCGTGGCAATAACATAGGCCGCCACTATGTTCAAGGCCAGATTGGTGAAAGTAAGAGTATTGGGAGTTATGCCACTTTTGCTCAGAATCCCGACTATAGGACTGGTAACACGATAGGCTAGGTTCCGTCGAATGTCCTGTAAATTCATTACGCTCTTCTGCCTAATTTAGTATTCCTTTCTTTTGCAGAAATTTGACTACTCCCTGCATTTGCTTTTCATCATTCCACTCGCCGATCTCGCAGACTTTTACTATTCCCCGAGGTAAGTTCTTGGCTATCATTTGCCAATTCATATTTCCTTTTCCTGGGGCATGGTGGTCGGAAATGCCACAGATATCGTGCAAGTGAATGCCGACCATTCTGTCTCTGAACCGCGAAAGCCATTCTTCATGAAAGCTAAATCCGAGTTGCTGTTGTACCTCAGCATGTCCTACGTCATGCCAATAGCCAGCCAATTGCTCTGATACTTCGCCAAGTAGCTCGGCCATTTCATCCATATTCGGTATCTCGTTAAAATGGAATCTGGTCTCAAGCCCAAGCATTATACCCTTTTGTCGGCCATATTTACTAAGCTCTTGGAGACTCTTCCTCGCCGCAGCGAGATAAGATTTAGCCAGAGAAAGGCGTTGGTGAACTAGCCTTTCTCTAAGCTGAACATATTCTTTGGTTTGGGCATAGCCTCCGTCATGGAGCCTATAAAGTTTATCTTGTAGACTTAGGTCGATTGGCACTTCGCCCATGTGAAGGACAATCGCCCTGGCGCTCACATTTGCCGCCAGGTCTATTGTTTTCTTGGTGAAGCTGACAGCTTCCATGCGCTCGCTTGTGTCCAGAGAACTCAACGAAAGGTTACTTGCGGGGATTCCTTGGGATGACAGTACCGCTGGACAGGGAGAGTGGATGCTGGAAATTGGAACCGTGGTCTTGAGAAGCTCATTCAGCATTCTTGGAGAAACTAATGTATTTGGCTCTACGTGGGTAAAGCCCAATTCTCTAAGTCTGGCCGCAAATTCAGCCATGTGGCTGAATCTACCTTTTGCCCACATAGTGGAGAGGGAAACTTCGGACAACTTGCTACCTTTAGGCAAACCTTCGTAACTCTTGCTGCTCGTGGAGATCTGTTGTGTTTGCTCTAAATATTGGCCAAGCTCTCGGGCACATCGTGAGATTTTCTTGCGGGTGGTTTGGCTCGTGGCAAACTCAAAGTCTCGCTGCGGGCTCTCAGTTTGCGTTGTTTGAAGCCACTATTTGTGTCCGGAGAGAGACTCATCCCTTGACCTTAACTGAGTGCAGTTCAGGCAAAGAAACGGGTCCTTCTTGTTCTTGTCCTGCGATGAACGTCTCAGTTCTCACTCGAGCTTCTTCATCGGAGTACTGAATCGGCGGAGATTTCATGAAATAGGCTGACGGGCCCACTATAGTCCCGCTTAAGCCGCGGTTCATGGCTAGTTTAAGGCATCTTATGGCATCAATCACTACCCCGGCTGAATTCGGACTATCCCATACCTCTAGCTTCAGCTCTAGATTTAGAGCCACATCACCGAATGTACGACCTTCCATCTTGAGGTAACAGTATTTGCGGTCAGCTAGCCAAGGTACGTAGTCGCTGGGACCGATGTGAATGTTGTCGTGACCAATATCGTAGTCTAGCTGCGAGGTAACAGCGTTTGTTTTGGAAATTTTCTTAGACTCCAAGCGCTCTCGTTCTAGCATATTTAGGAAATCAGTATTGCCGCCAAAATTTAGCTGATAGGTCCGCTCTAGCTTGACACCTCTATCACGAAAGAGTTTGGTCAATATTCTATGGGTGATTGTAGCGCCTACCTGGGACTTAATATCATCACCAATCACAGGCAATCCCCTCTCGGCAAATCTGCCTTGCCAATAGTTTTCACGAGCAATAAAAACAGGCATGCAATTGATGAAACCGCAGCCGGCAGTCAGTACCTGTTCTACATACCATTTGGTTGCCTCTTCGCTTCCTACCGGCAAGTAGTTGACCACCACATCAGTGTCAGTTTTCTTGAGTATATCTACAATATTGGCAGTGGGGCCTGGTGCCTTCGTGATAACTTGAGACAGATACTTGCCCAGCCCGTCGTGGGTCATGCCCCGCTCAACCCGCACGCCTGTCTTAGGCACGTCACTGAATTTAATAGTGTTGTTCGGCTTGGTGAAAACAGCTTCAGCCAAATCCTTGCCCACTTTGTTCTTGTCAATATCGAATGCAGCTACAAAGTTTATGTCAGATATATGGTAGCCCCCCAGATTGACATGCATTAGGCCTGGGATGAATTCATCTTCCCTAGCATCCTTGTAGTAGTGAACTCCTTGCACCAGAGAAGAGGCACAATTACCGACGCCTACTATGGCTACGTTTATTGGTTCCATCCTTTCCTCCTTTGTCAATACGAAGCTTACTGTGAGAGCCAATTCTATCATCCTTCTGAGTGCTTAGCTCGCTCATCAATTCGAGTAATCTCGCTCCCCGCTCAATAGAATCGTCGTAATGAAAGCTGAGTTCTGGCATCTGTCTTAATCTCAAGTGAGCTGCAAGTTCTTTGCGCAAGAATCCGGAAGCTTTGTTAAAACCTGCCAGCAAATCCTCCTTATTCATTTCGCTACCCAGGGTGCTAACGTACACCTTGGCATGCATAAAATCAGGCGAAAGGGTGACTTCTGTCACTGACACAAACTTGCTCAGTCTCGGGTCATTGACCTCACGCTCAAGCAACGCACTGATTTCTCGCTGGATCAGTTTGCTAGTTCGTTCACTTCGCCTGCTCATCTCAACCTCTTATCTGCGAAGTTTGATTAGCTTGTTCTTTCCTTTCTGTAGAATTCAATGATATCGCCAATTTGGAAATCGGCAGTCCCTTCTACTCCCAGGCCGCATTCGAGCCCAGTGGAGACCTCGGAAACGTCTTCTTTAAAGCGCTTGAGACTGGCGACCCGTGAGTCACAAACAACTTTACTTTGCCGCAATATTTTGACCTGGGCATCTCTGCCTGCCTTTCCTTCCATAACATAGACTCCGGCTATCTTTCCCGCCTTGCCGCGAGGAAAGACAGCTCTTACTTCAGCGCGCCCACTGAGCACCTCAGCATAGGTTGGCTCAAGCATTCCCTTCAGTGTCCTATCCATGTCTTCTATGAGCTTATAGATCACATCATAGTGGTGGATGCCTACCCCCTCCGCATCGGCCAGCTGCGTTGCCCCGGGTGAGGTGGGAGTGTTGAAACCGAGTATAATGCCTTTTGAAGCTGAGGCTAAAAGCACATCGCTCTCCGTGATGCTGCCGCTGGCGGCGTGGATAACTCTGGTTTTGGTCTTCTCTGTCCCCACCCTTTCCATAGAGGTTCTTATGGGTTCAATACTGCCCTCGACGTCGGTCTTCAGAACTATGTTGAGTTCTTTTATTCGCCCGTAGCTTATTTGACTCGAAAGCACACTCAGACTCAAGGTGGGACGTGATCTAGCATATTTTTGCTTCTCAGCAATGCTTCGTGCCTCGTGCTCGTCGGGAAGCACAATAAAACGATCTCCCGACGTTGCCACTTCGTTCAAGCCGAGGACTTCCACCGGAGTAGCTGGCTCAGCCTTCTGAACTGGCTTCCCTTGATCATCAAACATAGCTCTTATCTTTCCCCAAGCACTGCCGGCTACCACAACATCGCCTCGTCTAAGGGTGCCCTTCTGGACAAGAAGGGTAGCCAGAGGGCCTTTGGTTTTGTCAAGCTTGGCCTCAATAACTACCCCTTCTGCGGCGCTATCAAGGTCAGCTTTGAGTTCCAGTATGTCAGCAACCAGGAATAGGTTTTCCAGTAAATCCGATATTCCTTGTCCCTGCTTGGCAGATATCGGTACACAAACGGTATCGCCACCCCACTCTTCAATAACCAGACCCAAATCCGCGAGCTGCTGTTTTACACGTTCAGGATTAGCATCAGGTTTGTCAATCTTGTTGAGTGCAACTACTATGGGCACTTTGGCAGCCTTGGCATGGTCTATAGCTTCCACAGTCTGGGGCATGACACCGTCATCAGCGGCGACCACCAGAGTTACAATATCAGTCGCTTCTGCCCCTCGGGCCCTCATGGCTGTGAAAGCCTCATGTCCCGGTGTATCCAAAAAGGTGATTTTGCGTCCATCGACCAATGCCTGGTAGGCACCGATATGCTGGGTAATTGCTCCTGCCTCACGGGCAGTTACATTAGTCTTTCTGATGACATCAAGAAGGGTAGTTTTGCCGTGGTCAACATGGCCCATGACAGTAACTACCGGGGGGCGAACCGACAGTTTACCTTTCCCCTTCCCCTTCCCTTTGCCTTTCCCTCCTTCCTGTCGGGTAGACGAAGACTTACGCCCTTTTGGCATTTTAGCATCATAGCCAAAATCTGTAGCTGTTATGCGCGCAGTCTCAAAATCGATGCTCTCGTTGACGCTGGCCATGACGCCTTTACGCATGAGTTGTTTGATTACTCTTGCAGGCTCTACTTTTAACAAATCCGCCAACTGTCTGACAGTTATGGAAGGCGGAAGCTCAACTTGCGGTAGGCCTTTTTTCAATCCCGGTTTGCTATCATCCAAGTTTAGCTTTCCTCCAGGTTACAAATGTACTCACGCAGGGTTTGTCTGTTATCATCGCGAAGTCTTGTTCGTAGAGCATAATCCAGTCGATCTTTCCTGAGCGCCAACTCCCAGCAGGTTCTTTTCGGACATAGATAAGCGCCTCTGCCTGACTTCTCTGCAAGCACATCTATCTCAGCAATGCCATGCTCTGTGCTTACCAGGCGAATTAAGTCCCTCTTTTCCTTAACCTGCCGACAAGCTATGCAAGTACGTTGAGGTGGACGTTTACACTTCACTTTCATCATCTATGAGGTGCTCATCTTGCTTTTTATACTTTAGCACCTTTCCCTTCCTTTTACCTTTGGTCTCGCGCTTCATCCTATCTGGCACCTTTGCTTTTGATGCCCCTGCCAAGATATCTTCAGCGAAACGAATATGTTTTTCTTCGGGCTTCACAGAAGGGGCCTCTGGTATGTCTGGAATCTCAACCGGTTCTGCCACGCCAATTTCCTCACCCGTCGCTTCTTCAAGTGATTCTCTTGCCCCAACTTCAGAGGCAGCGATTTCGGCTGCCGTTTCCGGTTCTTCTGTAACGCTTCTTTCCGCCTCAATAGCGGAGACGCTCTTGATATCGATCCGCCAACCTGTGAGTTTCGCAGCCAGTCGGGCATTCTGTCCTTCTTTGCCTATAGCCAAGGAGAGTTGCTTGTCGGGTACAACCACAGTAGCCGTGTTGCTTACTTCATCGATCTTAATGCTTGCTACTTGAGCCGGGCTAAGGGCGTTGGCAATGAACACCGCAGGGTCTGGATGCCACTGGATTACGTCTATTTTCTCGCCATTCAATTCATTAATGATACTTTGTAGTCTTATGCCTCGAGGGCCAAGGCAAGAACCCACGGGGTCAACATTCTCTTGCATGGTCGCCACTGCCACTTTGGTCCGATGTCCAGCCTCGCGAGCTAATGTTTTTAGTTCCACGATGCCGTTATGAACCTCAGGAATTTCTAACTCAAATAGGCCGCGAATCAGGTTGGGATGAGAGCGGGAGACTATTACTTGAGGCTCCTTGTCTCTCTGAGACATCTCAAGAAGGTAGAATTTGAGTCGCTGCCCTCTGTAGTAATGTTCATTGGGGACCTGTTCATTCGCGGGAAGCATCCCCTCTATTCTATTCAGTCTGACATAAATTCGTTTGGCTTCCATGAACTGAATTGTCCCACTGACGACCTTTCCTTCCCTATCGGTGAACTCTTCATAGACAATGCGATGCTCTGCCTCCCGCAATCGCTGCAGAACGACTTGTTTTGCTGCTTGAACGGCGATTCGGCCAATATTCTTGGGCGTGCATTCTATGCTTATCACATCGCCAAGTTGTGCCGTAGCTCGCGTTTTTCGAGCTTCCTTGACGGAGAGCTCACGATTCGGATTGGTAACTGACTCAACTATGGCC
>JAOUDT010000083.1 GCA_029859145.1 Dehalococcoidia bacterium | reverse complement strand
TGTGCTGGCGGGCCCGTTGTGCCGCAAAAACATCGCAGCACAAAGCCGCCCTTATACCCCTTATTTTGTTAGCGGCGATGCTCATGCCTATGCCCGTACTACATATCAGAATGCCTTGTTCAGACTTGCCTGATGCCACTGCGTCGCCGACCTTCTGGGCGATGTCAGGATAATCCACAGGGTCGGTGCCGTAGCAGCCGAAGTCTTGATAGCTACGGCCTGCCTTTTGCAGGCGAGGTATAATTAGCTCCTTTAAAGCAAATCCGCGGTGATCACAACCTATGGCAATGCCAGTCACTTTGCCTCCACGTATTCCTTATATGCCTTCTCAATTCCATTCGATGGTATGATGCCAGGGCGCAAAATTGTCGGCGGTTCGCGTGTGATATCCACTATTGTGGATTCCTTGCCGCCAGGACATTTGCCTCCGTTGATGACAAGGTCGATCTCTCCTTCTAACTGTTGGCTGACTTCATCGGCGGTCAAGGCAGCTGGCCGGCCACTAGTATTGGCACTGGTTCCGGTTATGGCGTTTCCCAAGCCTTTTATGAGAGCCAGACAGACAGGGTGGTTAGGAACACGCACCGCTATGGTGGGTCCTGAGGCTAGATAGGCAGGCAACGAATCTTTTTTTGACAGAACTAGAGTCAGCCCGCCAGGCCAAAAGCGCCTGGCCAGAAGCCAAGCGATTTCCGGTATTGGCTCGGCCAGAGTGGTCAATTGCTCTACATCAGCGATAAGCAAGGGAAATTGCTGATTTTGGGGTCTGTTTTTTATCTCATAAACCCTTTCCACAGCTCTGGCATTGAAGACGTCAGCCCCCAGGCCGTAGACCGTGTCAGTAGGGAAGGCGATTACCCCGCCCCTTCGAAGGATTCTGACTCCTTTCCTGATTTCTCGTTGTGGGACACCCATCTCTGCTAGTGTTAGTATAGCACGCTGCTTGTCTGGGTCAGAAGTTCTCTTGTTCCTACATTCGAAATCTTGGCAGGCTTCAACCGCGAGTGATAAAGATTGGAGGGGGAGAAAAGGCCTAACCTAGCTCGGTTGATAATAGTTCAGGATAATGGTAAGCTGAATGCATCCACCGCCGTAAATCTGCCATGAAGAAGAAGGTAGAAAGCCACAGAATTGCTGCCAGCGACGATATTGAAGTCTCTACCTATCTGGGGCTAGCCAAAGAGTTGCGCGGCGAGCAACCTGTAGTTGGGCCTAAGCTCCCTCCCACCGAGCGTGAGACTATAGTAGTGCTCGACTTTGGGTCTCAATATAGTATGCTCATTGCCAGACGGGTGCGGGAATGTCATGTTTATTGTGAAGTTGTGTCCTACGATACACCTTGGGAGAGAATAGCTCCCCTTAACCCACGGGGATTTATCCTCTCAGGAGGTCCGGCTAGCGTTTATGATTCCGGCGCTCCCTTGCCCTTACCCTATATTTATGAGAGCCGTCTACCAGTAATGGGCATCTGTTACGGGATGTTTGCTATTGCTTATCACTTGGGTGGCCAGGTGACCCAGGGAACAAAGCGCGAATACGGCCACACAATCATGCATATAAGCGCTGAAGGCTGTCCTCTTTTTGGCGGTCTTCCATCATCTTTTCCTGTGTGGATGAGCCATGGTGACCAAGTAACAGAATTGCCTCCTGGCTTCAAGACACTGGCTTATACTGAAAACTCACCGTTTGCTGTCATAGGCAAAGACAACAATATTTACGGGCTGCAGTTTCACCCTGAGGTAGTCCACACGGCTCACGGGAAAACCATATTCCAGAATTTTGTGTTGAAAATATGCGGGTGCCAGGGCAACTGGACACCGGCCAATTTTATAGCCGAGAGCGTAGATAAGATCAAAGAGCAAGTAGGCGCTGGAAGAGTAGTCTGTGCTCTTTCTGGAGGAGTCGATTCGGCAGTGACTGCTACCCTTATTGACCGTGCTATCGGCAATAATTTAACTTGTATCTTTATCAACAACGGCTTATTGCGTCGTGATGAACCGGAGAGGGTGCTTAGTACATTCAAACGTAACCTCAAAATGGATGTAGTTTATATAGACGCTACCGATAGATTCTTGGACCGACTCAAGGGGGTCAGCGATCCGGAACGGAAGCGACACTTGGTCGGAAACGAGTTCATCCAGATTTTTGAGGAAGAGGCAGCCAAATTAGGTAAGATTGACTTTCTAGCCCAAGGCACGCTTTATCCTGATGTCATCGAAAGTACCTCCACAGATACCAAAGCTGCTGCCAAGATAAAGAGCCATCACAATGTGGGTGGGCTACCCGCCAATATGAATTTCACTCTTATTGAGCCCCTGAGGTATTTGTTTAAGGACGAAGTTCGACAGGTGGGGTTGGCTCTAGGCTTGCCCGAGGATAGAGTCTGGCGGCAGCCTTTTCCGGGACCCGGCCTCGCGATTCGCATCATCGGTGAGGTTACCAGAGAGAAGCTGGAGATACTCCGTGCCGCTGACTGGATCTTGATGAGTGAAATCAAAAAAGCCAATCTTTATCGCCAGCTTTGGCAAAGCTTTGCGGTGCTTATTGATGTCAAGAGTGTTGGCGTTATGGGCGATTACAGGACCTATGGCTACCTGGTGGCGGTCAGGGCTGTGACCAGTGAAGATGCCATGACTGCTGATTGGGCTCGCCTGCCTCACGATCTTCTCGCTACAATATCTGACCGCATAGTCAATGAGATTCCTAGTGTCAACAGAGTGGTTTATGATATCACCAGTAAGCCGCCGGCAACTATAGAATGGGAGTAAGGGTCAAATTCAAGGAGATTTTGCAGTCACATGTCACACAGAGTAAAACTAAAGGGTGTCAGGAAGAATAGAAAGAAGCAGAAGAAGAAGCGGTAGGTATTCTCTGGTGCTGAGACCGGCCGTCACTAGTGGTAACTCCCAATGTCTTCTCCAGGGCTATCTTTCCAGAAACTAACGTTAAGTCAGGAAGTGGAGGACCTAGCACATCTATACTGTAAAGACTGATGCGCGAGAGTGAACCTTGAAGATACTGGTCGTTGGAAGTGGAGGCAGGGAACATACCTTAGTCTGGAAGATTGCACAGAGTCCCAGGGTGGCGAAAGTCTTCGCTGCGCCCGGGAATGCTGGCACGGCCGCCACAGCGGAAAATCTGAATTTGCGTCCCACCGATATAGAAGGGCTGGGCAAGGCCGCTAAAGAAAAAGGCGTTGACCTTGTCATTGTCGGCCCTGAGGCTCCGCTAGCTTCAGGCATAGTGGACTATTTTGATAGGTTGGGCATTCCTATTTTCGGCCCCACTCAAGCAGCTACCCAGATCGAATCTAGCAAGGTTTTTGCCCGAAACCTGATGGAGAAATATGGCATTCCCTGTCCCCAAGGCGCTGTTTTTTCTTCGTATTCTGAGGCTCGGGAATATCTTCGAAAACAGCGTCCGCCTTTTGTCATCAAGGCCGATGGATTAGCGGCCGGCAAAGGTGTGGTCATCGCCAATTCCTTGGCGGAGGCTGATAAGGCTGTTGGCGATATTATGGAAGCCAAGATTTTCGGCTCCGCCGGAGATAGGGTAGTAATTGATGAATATCTCAGGGGTCGAGAGGTCAGCCTCATAGCTTTCACTGACGGAAGAACAGTCTCAGCTATGGTGCCAGCCTGCGACTATAAGAAGATCGGGGATGGCGACCAGGGTTCCAACACTGGAGGCATGGGAAGTTACAGCCCACCGGGTTTCTTCTCTGCCGAGATGACCGAAAAGGTAGCCAGGGATGTTTTGTTGCCGACTGTGAAGGCAATGGCTAAGGAAGGCCTGCCCTATAAGGGAGTGCTCTATGCCGGGTTAATGATTGACGACGGAGAGCCAGTGGTGCTGGAATTCAATGCTCGTTTTGGCGACCCGGAGACTCAGGTCGTTTTACCTCTTCTCAAAAGCGACCTGGTGGATATACTTGTGGCAGTAGTCCGGGGCAACCTTGACCGTGTGAAAATAGAGTGGGGTTCCGAGTATTGCGTTGGAGTGGTAATGTCCTCGGGTGGCTATCCTGGCAGCTATAAGACCGGTTTTCCTATACAAGGGATAGATAGTGTAGATAAGGATGTGCTGGTTTTCCATGCTGGTACCAAGTTGGGAAATGACGGCACAATCTATACCGACGGCGGGCGAGTACTCACCGTAGTAGGTGTGGGCAGGGACATGGTTGAGGCTCGAGAAAAGGTCTACCGCAACATCCCCAGTATTCACTTCGACGGCGGCTACTATCGTAAAGACATTGCTTTGAGAGAAATGGATGGGATAGAATCTAAACCCTGAGCACCAAATAGAGCTTGGGAGTTACATGGCAATGACATTGGTTGGCGTGGTCATAGGCAGTAAGACGGATAGCGAACTGATAAAGCCGGCACTGGATATGCTGAAGCAGCTGGGCATTGATTATGAGCTGTCTATTATCTCAGCCCATAGAAAATCCGAGAAGGTAAGGGAGTATGGCTTGGAGGCGGAGAAGAAGGGACTCAAAGTTATCATCGCCGCGGCTGGTTATGCGGCTCATCTTCCCGGTGTCCTAGCTAGCTGGACAGCTTTGCCCGTAATCGGTGTGCCCCTGCCCACCAGTGAACTAAAAGGCATTGATGCTTTGCTCTCCATAAGCCAGATGCCGGGGGGAGTGCCGGTAGCTTGTATGGGTATTGGGGCAAGCGGAGCCAAGAATGCTGCCTTGCTGGCCGCCCAGATTTTGGCCATCGAACATAAGGAAATAAAAGAAGCGTATCGTAAATATAGGCAGGAATTAGCAAGAGGATAATATGATTGAGCGATACTCCAGACCTGAGATGAAAGAAGTATGGTCTGAGGAAAATAAGTTCGACCTGTGGCTTAAGGTGGAGATAGCTGTTTGTGAGGCGTGGGCTGAACTGGGTGAAATTCCACGAAAAGATATGGTCAAAATAAAGCAAGCCCGCTACAACTTAGATCGTATTGCCAAATTTCTGAAGGTTACCCACCATGATATGACGGCTTTTCTTAAATCGGTGGCTGAAAGCCTGGGCACAGAGTCACGCTTTGTTCATCTTGGTCTCACTTCTTCGGATGTTATGGACACCGCCTTGGGCTTGCAATTGACACAGGCGGTAGATATCTTGGCCAAAGATGTAGCCGAGCTTGTATCGGTACTGGAAAGCAAGGCTATAGAGCACAAATACACCCTTATGATGGGGCGGACTCATGGGGTTCACGCCGAGCCGACTACCTTTGGCTTGAAGATGGCTCTGTGGGCTGAAGAGATGAAGCGCAATGCTCAAAGGCTGGCTGAAGCTAGGAAAAATATCTGTGTGGGTAAAATATCGGGCGCAGTAGGCACCTATGCTACTGTACCTCCCGAGGTTGAGAGAATAGCCTGTACCAAGCTAGGGCTTGCACCGGCTCCCGTATCGAGCCAGATAGTCCAGCGCGATCGCCATGCCCAGTTTGTTACCACGCTGGCTATTGCCGCCGGCTCGCTAGAGAAATTTGCCACCGAAATTAGAGGGCTCCAGCGAACGGAGGTGCGGGAAGTTGAAGAACCTTTCGAAGCTGGACAAACAGGCTCCTCGGCAATGCCTCATAAGAGAAATCCCGAGCTTTGTGAGCGTATCTGCGGACTGGCCAGATTGATAAGAGGCCATGCCCTAACTTCTCTGGAGAACATCTCCTTGTGGCACGAACGTGACATCAGTCACTCCTCGACAGAGCGAATTATCCTGCCCGACTCGTGTCTGGCGCTGGATTATATGCTGTCTATGTTTGCCTCCATAATGAAAGGACTCAGGGTTTATCCGGAGAACATGCGTCATAACATCGAACTCACCCAGGGGGTCATATTCTCTCAACGAGTGCTGCTCGCCTTGATAGACAAAGGCCTAGCACGTGAAGAGGCCTACAAAATAGTGCAAGACAACGCCATGAAAGCCTGGGAGAAAAGAAAAGCCTTTCTGAGCTTGCTTGAGGCAGATAAAAGAGTAAGTCATCATCTGAGCAGAAAGGAACTGAATTCTCTCTTTGATTATGGTTATTATACGAAGCATGTGGA
>JAOUDT010000081.1 GCA_029859145.1 Dehalococcoidia bacterium | reverse complement strand
GCCGCCGCCGCGAGAAAGGTAAACCACGCCTGATTCTTTACGGCCATATCGATGTCGTTCCGGCCGAAGGCTGGGACGCTTTTGAGCCGAGGGTTGAAAATGGGAAGGTCTATGGTCGGGGCGCTGCTGACATGAAGGGAAGTATCGTCGCCCTTCTTCTGGCTACGGAGTCTCTCAAAGGAAAGCGCCTCAACTTCGACGTTTCGGTGATGCTTACCACCGACGAAGAGTTCAGCCAGGCCAGCCAGATCCAGTACCTGAGGCAATATCTGGAGCCTGTTTCCGGTGCTTATTTCCTCAACCTTGATTCCAGCTTTGGATTCGTTTCCATAGCCGGCCTCGGGGCACTGCAATTTGATATCAAAGTCATAGGCAAATCGGTACACTCCGGGTTATCTCACCTTGGAGAGAACGCCATCGAGAAGGCCAGTCTCTTGATTCAGGCGCTAATGGATTTGAAACACAGGGTAGAACAGAGAAAATCCAATGTCCGCACCCATCCCGATACGAAGCTCAGCCGGATGGAAGGCAGGTTGAATATCAATATGATAAAGGGAGGCATTAAGACCAATATCGTGCCGGATGAATGTCTCATATCGGTAGACCGGCGGTTGATTCCCGAAGAGAATCTGGAGGATGCCAAAAAGGAATTGCTCGATACGCTTGCCTCTGTTCCAGACGTTACCTGGCAACTTGAGCGCGTTCAGGGCATCCCAACCGTGCCTCCCGCCGATGACCCCATCATAGACCGGCTGGCAGGCATTATCGGTGATACTATCGGCAAAGGTAACAAGTTCGGCGAGATGGGCTCAGGGGACTTATCCCACATTGTTGCCACGTGGGGATGCAAGGCGTTTGGCCTCGGCGTGATACGCCCGGAGTGCAACATACACGGTAAGGAAGAATTTGTTTATCTGCAGGACATCGAGGATGTGGCCAAAATTCTCGCCCGCTTTCTTTCGCCTCAGGATTGAGTACGTAACGTTAGGGCGAGAGGCTCGACCGTCTATCACGAAACCCAGGCGGCTGTGCCCATACTACAAAACACCCGAGGGCGCAATTGGAAAAAGTCCTGTCCTTTTGCCCGGCAATTCTGACTTCTGCGCAATTTGCTGCATTGGGCAGACGCTCATTTCGTTACTTCTCGCTCGGGCAATAATTCTGGCTGTCTTGTTATATTTTCTCCACGTTTAACGAATCGCGTTACAGCCCCATCCAGAGCCTCAATTCGGCCATCGGGATAGACCTTGAGGCAGCTTCCGGACGGAATTCCATAGCCCTGCGCATCCTCTTCCTCGAGCCTAAGAGCTGATTTCAACTCTTGCCAATCATCCGCTTCGGCATGAGTATCACAAATGACCGGTGTTATCCCGAGGCAAGGGAACAGCTCTGCGGTGGAATCATCCTCCGGGTCTTTCCATCGAACCCATTCTCTACCTAGCATGATGCTTCCAGCAGAAACTCCAAAGAATACCTTGCCCCGCTTGAAGAGGCCCGTCAGGAATCCTACCATCTTTTTCTCTTCCAGAATGTGCATACCGGCCTCCACGTCCCCACCACTCATGAAAACGGCATCCGCTGATTCCAAAATGGCCTCTGCTTTGTTTAGATCGGCTTTTTTGGGAGCGATTAGCACCCGCCTGATCTGGCAATCTCCGGCTTCCTTAATCATAGCGGACATCATCAAATAGAAAGGAAAGCTGTCTCCACTCGCCACACCCACGTAGGCAACGGCCGGCTTCGTCTTTGTAGTATCATCTCGAATCATGTTAATAATGGACTTGAGGGATTTTCTACCTCTGCCCCCAGCAATCAAATAGACTGGTTTTGTAACATTCATAGATGTACCTTTAGTGCATCCTCCATGAGCATTCTCAAGCCAAGTATTTGTCCAATTCTATGGGGAAAAGAGCCCTGGATAGCAGATATTTTCCGGAAGGCTCTGGAGCAATTGCCGCCCTGTAAGTAATTGATACTTCAGCCTGCCCTCCGTAAAGCGCCTTCAGCATCCGGGTGGCGTCTTGGCTGAGCTTCTCTTTATCCGGTCGCTGGCTGACCAAACGCAGATCATAAACGCCAGCGCCAGTTTGAACCAGTTCATACTCTTCGATGCCCTGCAATACACTAAGAGCGCTATCCAGTTCATGCAGAGTCACCAACCTTCCCTCGCAGGTCAACGTCAGATTGGCTCTCCGGCCGTTCACCGAGGAAAGGATTAGACCCAGATTCCTTCCACAATCGCATTTTCCACTGGCCTCCAACTGAACGATATCTCCCGTGTCGAAACGGAGAAGATAGCTCCACTGGTTATCAAGAGGTGTAACTAAGATTCTTCCCAGAAATGGACCGCCGTGCTCCCTTTGGAAGGGTTGAAAATCTACACGGCTATATTTGCTGTTCTGATGTAATTTGCCCTTTTCACATTGCATGAAAACGTATCCGGTCTCAGTGGTCCCGTAAGAGCTAACCATGGGTACATTGGGAAAGACCTGGCGGATTTGGCGAACATAGAGGTGGGAAGCATACTCGTAGGTAAAGACTACCACGCCAGGTTGAAAAACTATTTCACGTCTGTTGTTGACATAGCGGCACAATCTTGCAAGGTAAGATGGATTAGCTTCAAGGACTGCCGGTCGAAAAGTATTCAATTCCTGAATCATGCGTTCCATAATAGCGGGAGTCCAGGCCACGGGGTCAGTCTTCTCATTGAGATACAGGAACCGGGCCAGGCGTCGGTTTTCCATTGGTAGGTCGGTTTCATCAGATATGATCCCCACGTTTATGGGATTGGACAGAATAGCCTCGTTGTGGCTGCCGGTAGCAACCTGCGACACGCAAGAATTAAGTTGCCACGATGCTGCTTCGGAAGCATCCCACCATTTCTGATTCCAGATATTAGTAACCCTATCATCGGTAGTGCCGCTGGTTTCTACCAGAGTTACCTCGCCATTCCTGATACCCTGACCCAGGTCACAATCATATGGCAACATACCATATGGGAAGTTTTCACGGATGTCTTTCTTGGTCAGCGCGGGCAAGGCAGTAAAACGAGACTCGACATCATAACTAGGGCCTGGGTCCAAATGCTTCCATGTCCGGTACGCGGCCACTTTCTCCAGCCCGATATCCAGCGTTCTTTTCGAAATATCATAATACTCAGGACTATATTTCCAGCTGGGGGCACTTGATCGTGATAATTTCTTCATGCCAGGATTCTTGTTTTGTATGTTTAGTATTAGTCTACAAGCGGTGATTTCGTGCTGTCAAAATCACTCGACAACGATGAAAGGAGGTCTTATTTGGTAAGAGAAGCTAAGCTAGGTGTATTGGTCGTTCGCCAGAGAATGGATGCGAAGCGATAGCGACATTTGTCGAAAGGTAACAACTTAAGAATTCGTTTGACCAACAATAAAGCTAAGACTGCCAGACAAGTAGGTCAGCACATTTAACATTTGGCTGAAAAGGTAAACCTATAGCGTTTAGCTGCATGCCGACATCCCCATGTTTGTGCAGTGGTAGATAAAGCTAGCTCTAGCACAATTTGGCGCTTTGTTTGGGCAACCATAAACCCGGCTGGGCCCGGCAAACAAGTCAGCATATTTAACATCTGGCTGAGAAGATTCCCCTCGCTTTTACCGGGGGTCTTGACAACCCTTTATCTTAATTGATACACTTGTTCTATAGAACATCCGTTAACTATAAATTGCAACAGGAGGCTAAAATGAGAAAGCCCGAGATTAGAGAAAAGATTCTTGAATTCATACGGCATTCTTTGGATGAGAGGGGTTATGCGCCCACTGTTAGAGACATTCTCAAGGGGTGCAATCTTAGTTCCACATCCGTGGTTCAGCACCACCTAAATACTCTAGAAAAAGAAGGCCGTATCCATCGCGACCCTCAGGTGGTTAGAAGCATCCAGTTAATAAAAAAAGATGTTGTCGAAGTGCCACTCCTGGGGACAATTGCCGCAGGAAAGCCGATCCCCGTGCCAGGTTCAGATACCTGGACTACTCCTCCCGACGAGACACTTAAGCTAACCACAGATATGATAGGAAACAAGAGCAATACATACGCCCTCAAGATAAAAGGAACTTCCATGCTTGATGCTCTTATTGATGACGGAGACATCGTGCTCATGGAAGCTGTGCCAACCGCTGAAAATGGGCAGATGGTAGCTGTCTGGCTCAAAGACGAACAAGAGGTAACTCTAAAAAAGATTTACCGAGAACCGGGACGCATTCGACTTCAGCCAGCAAATAAGCAAATGAAGCCCATCTACGTAAAGCCCCAGAACATCGAGGTGCAGGGAAAGGTGGTGGCTGTACTCAGAAGGCTCGGCCGCTAATCAGTTAATCTCCGAGGAGCGGGAAGAATGAGGATTGGCTGTATTTTCTTTCCCAACTTTGCCGTTCAGGTCGAAGTGAGGGACAACAATGCCCTGTCAGGCAAGCCAATTATCATCGGTGGCTTCCCCTACCAGCTAAAGGCTGTTCACGATGCCTCAGAAGAGGCAATGAGGCAAGGTGTTACAAGAGGCATGCCTTTACGCCAGGCTCATGCTTTATGTCCTCAAGCAATATTTTTGCCTCTGGCTGGGGATAAATACAATGATGCTTTCACCCACGTTCTAAACTTCCTCGCCCAATACACCCTGGTAGTAGCAATGGGAGCCGAAACGTGTGCATTCCTGGACGCTACCTTAGAACGGGATGAATTCAGCTTTATTAAAGAGCTCATGGAAATTATAGAGAAGAAGACCGGTCTGCATACATCCGCCGGCACTGCCTCAAATATATTTGTGGCCCGGGTAGCCGGTCAAGTCGCTAAACCCGGCGAGTGCCTTATAGTTCCAGACGATGAGGAAAGGGGATTCTTGCAAAATTTACCTATAGATTTGCTGCCAGCCTCGCCTGAATCGTTGAGAAGGCTAAAACTCTTTGGTATCTACGAAATGGAGCAGCTGGCGAACCTGCCAATCGGAGCGGTCAAGCTTCAATTTGGACGAGAAGGTCAAATCTTATGGGAATTGGCAAATGGCATTGACTCTTCAAAGCTTATGCCCTGGAAAATGCCGGAAGCCCTCACGGGCGAGGCTTTCTTTGAGCCGCCGGCGGAGGTTCTCACTATGATTTTGAATGGAGCCGACGACCTCTTGAACAGCTTATCAGGGCAGCTAAAACAGCACTGGCAATGCTGTCGCCGCTTGACTATGTGCCTTTCTTTCAGCAACGGCGATATGGTCAAACGAACCTTCCATTTCAAAGAAGCAACATGCTCCCAGGAAGCGATGCTACGTCAATTGCAGCATTACCTGGAGAGGGCAAGATTTGCGTCTCTTATTGAGAAAATGACAATAACCCTGACCGATTTTTGCTCTGAAGAGGGAAAACAGGCTTCGTTTCTCGACGCGCAGGTAAAACATTGGGAGAAATTGATAACGGCAATAAACCAGCTTCAAAAAAGGTACGGCAAGGGAATAGTTAAGCAGGTGCTATACAAAGAAAGATGCCTGCTACCGGAAGATTCCTTTTCCTTCGCTAACCTTGATATCAAAGAGACATGAGCAAGTTATTTCACGAGGCCATAACGCTGGAGGTCAAGGAGGACATCCAGCATAAACCTATTGCCTTTTTGTATAAGGGTGGAAAGGAAGGTATTGAGGAAATATGCGAACAATGGCGAGCCTCTCAGGGATGGTGGAAGAGAGCGACCGCTAGAGAATATTTCAGAGTCAGGACTGCAAGGGGCATTGTCTGCGAAATGTACCGGGATCTGCTTACCGGTGCCTGGTATTTGCAACGCATATACGACTAAAGATGTCGATACTCGTGCCTTAGTGCACGGGTTAAAAGCAAAGAGAATCCAGTCATTATGAATAACTACGTTGAGCTTCACTGCCATTCCAATTTTTCCATCCTTGACGGCGCATCCCATTCAGAGGATCTAGCGGCTCGTGCATCGGAAATTGGCATGCCTGCTCTAGCCCTGACTGACCATGATGGGCTATACGGAATTATCTCTTTCTATAAAGCTTGCCTTGCCGCCGGACTCAAGCCTGTTATCGGAGCGGAGA
>JAOUDT010000080.1 GCA_029859145.1 Dehalococcoidia bacterium | reverse complement strand
TCGTGGCTGGGACAAAAAGACGGGAAAGCCGACGCCAGAGAAGCTCAAGGAGCTGAATCTGGATTACGTGATTGATAAGATATAGGCGGTGAAATCATGGCCACTATGGCTGAAAAACCCTGGCTAAAGGAATATAAGATGGGGCCGTACAAGCTGCCCCACACAAAGGAGCCGTATCCCAAGATGACTGTCCACAGTCTTCTCGATGCGACGGCGGACGAATTTCCTGACAAAGCTGCCTGCTTCTATTTGGGTAAAGAGATCACTTACGGCGAGTTAAAGATGCTCAGCAATAGGCTGGCTGCGGCCCTGGCTGACCTGGGCGTCAAGAAGGGCGATAAAGTGGCTACTGTTCTGCCGAATTGTCCGCAGTTTATGATAAGCGACTTCGGCATTATGAAAACCGGGGCAGCCCATGTCCCCTGCAGCGTTATGCACAAGGCCGCTGATTTGACCTACGAGATCGGTGAATCGGGAGCTGAAACGGTCATCTGCACTGAGATGTCTCTGGAGACGGTAAATTCAATAAAGGACAAGACCAGAGTAAAGAACATAATAGTCACCTCCATGATGGACTATTCATCTGAAGAGCCAACGGTCAAACAGTTGGCGGGTGCCTACCAGTTTCGTGATTTGATAGCAAGCCATGAGCCCAAGCCTCCCGATGTTGAAATCGACCCAATGAAGGATCTGGCTGTCTTGCCGTTTACTGGCGGTGCTACGGGGATACCCAAGGGAGTGATGCTGACACACTATAACCGTGTCGTGGCAGTGATGCAGATGGCATGGGCGTACGAGCCTTTGAAGGTTGGAATCAGGGGAAAGGTTTCGGGTATGATACCCATTCCTCTTTTTCATGCTTATGGTCACGGGATTATGCACTTTGGTGTTTACTGGGGCCTCAAGAGCTACTTGCTTCCCGACCCCAGAGACATTGATACGCTGGTGCAGATGCTGATGAAGTATCGTCCCTTCTTCTGTGCCTGTGTGCCCACTCAATACTCGCGGCTGGTAGCTGCCGGGCTGGGCAGAATCACCACGATGTTTGTGTCTACAACAGCAGCACTTGCCCCCGAGATTGCCCAGAAATTCAGAAAAGAAACCGGCGTGCCCATAACTGAAGCCTATGGTCTCACTGAAACCGGTGGTGGCACACACATGAACCTTTCATCCTTCTCCAAAATCACAGGTTTTATGCCTTTCGAGAAGTTTGGCTCTATAGGGATACCGGTACCGGATACGGATGTGAAAATCATGAGCCTGGACACCGGTGAGGAGGCTGCCCCGGGGCAGGATGGTGAGCTATGGGTTCGCGGACCCCAAATAATGGTTGGCTACTGGCCTGAGGTCGGCAAAGGGCTTGTTGACGGCTGGCTACCCACCGGTGACGTAGTCAAGATGGAAGAGGATGGCTATTTTTACATCACAGACCGGATCAAGGACATGGCCAATATATCTGGACTCAAGGTCTATACCAGGCTGGTTGATGATGTTCTATACGAGCACCCGGCGGTTGGCGACGCGGTGGCGATTGGGATTCCCGACCCGGAGCGCCCAGGCAGTGAAAGGATAAAAGCTTTCATCAGACTGAAAAACGAAGCTCGAGGCAAAGTGACAGCAGAAGAGATAACTGCCCACTGCCGCGAAAAGCTGCCGGCCCATGCTGTGCCTAAATTCATTGAGTTCAGGGAAGAGCTACCTCTTACCGTTACCCTGAAGTTATTTAAGAGGCAATTGAGGGAAGAAGAGATAGCTAAGATGAAAGCTAGCGGGGAACTAAAGTAGAGGGACCAGATTTTGGTTCCTAGTGTGAAACATCTACCCGTGTGCTCGCGATCAATGAGTACGTTCAGGATCCGCGTTGTGTGGTGTAGCTCCCGAGAATAAGATATACGCGGGGCATGTTCTGCTTTGTCTGTCAAACATGCGGCTGCGACCCATTAAAGCCGCATACTGATGATTCAAGCCAGGATACATCTGACATCCCAAGACTATCTCTGTTAGAATACTTTGCCTACCATTTCCCGAACGAGGTATAGACATATGCCGAGTTATGAGGATTTAGAGGCTAGGGCAATAGATACAGGAGAATGCACAGTATGCGGGGCATGTATCACAGCTTGTCCCGACTCTCACATCAAGCTTACTGAAAACACACCCAGGCGGCCCAAGCGTACCGTGGATTGCGTGGGTTGCCATACCTGTTACGATGCCTGCTATATGCTTAGGCACGACCTCATAAAAGATATAGAGAACAGCATTATGGGCTGGGGAAGAAAGGAGACCATAGGCGCATACAGGCGCATCGTAGCGGCAAGAACAAAAGACACAGAAATTGAAAAGACCTGCCAGGATGGTGGCATCGTAACCACTTTGCTCCTCTATGCTTTGGACAGCGGCGTCATAGATGGGGCACTGGTAGTCGGCAGAGACGGCTGGGCACCCATAGCCTGTATCGCCAGCACCAGGGACGAGATTATCCGCGCAGCCGGCAGCAAATACGGCGTGGTGCCAATGCTGAAAGAGTTACGAGCTGCTGTCGTTGACCGCGGGCTGAGCAGAATCTGCGTTGTGGGTTCGCCATGCCATATACAGTCGATAAGATACCTGAAGCACAAAGGCCTGCCTCTGGCGTCAGCGGTGAAACTCACCGTAGGGCTGTTTTGTCGGGAGAACTACGAATATACTTGCCTGGTGGAGAAAGTCGGGGCAAAGGGACTCGATATCAACCGGGTGGATAAACTGGATGTCTCCAATGAGTTCAACATATATGCCGGAGGGAAGAAACTATCTTTGCCCATAGTTGAGGTCAAGAGCTGTGTCCCCAGACATTGCCTCGTTTGCCAGGACTTCGCCGCTGAACTGGCTGATATTGCCATCGGCAGCACTGGGTCCGCCGAGGGTTGGTCAACAGTTATAATCAGGACGCAAGAGGGTGAAAAGGTGTTTGCCGGCATGGTGAAGAAGAGGCTCGTAGAAACAAAAGAGATAGAGGATTCTGTTGACGTGAGGGAAATAGCTAGCAGAAAAAAGGAGAAGGCTAAGCAGACAGAGGAGACATTCACGTTGAGGAAACGAGGACTCGATAAGAAGGAAATTGCCGCCATACTGGGGATAACGGAGGAGAGAGTTTCTCACCGGCTGGACGGCGTCTGAGCGTGGAACGTTTCACAGCTCACAGGTAGGAACGGGTAGGAATTGAGACTCTAGATCATGGCCTGTGGTATGGAACATGAAGAGAGGGGAAACAGACTGCGGGACGTACATCCGTGTCTGGTTGACATAATCTACTTGGCTGGAACGATACGCTAGGGTACTGCTCAACAAGATTTATACAGCCGGTCGTGTTGGAGTCGCCTACAACGGACCCGTGAGCCAGAAAGTCCTCTAGATTCTGAGGGAGGCCTACCCGGTTACCGCTTGGCTGCCTTTGCCGGCGTCTTGGCTGGCGAGGTCATCTTCTTGCTCAAGGCATCACGGTCGCCACCGCTCATACCGGCGATGTGCCTGACCAGCTTCTTCCTGGACTCGACGTCATACTGCGTAGTGATGGCAATTTGCTCCATGATAGGTGAGCCGCCGCCGTGGTAGCTGCCGATATTATGTATGCCACCGCTCGCTGAGCAGAGAACATCACCCAGATAACGCCATAGCTGTGCCTGGTCCTCCACGGGCATGTCCGGATTGCGCTTGGTGTATTTCAAGAGAAACTCACGGGTCTCCGGGTTCAGGAAATCCTTCTCATGCGGGAAGGTTGCTACCACGCCCCCGGAGATGTCACAGAGCATCTCCGTTTCATGGTACACCGCCTCACCGGTCAGGCAGCGGCCGACGTTGCAGTAGATTGAATTGGGTATATAGGAGCCGGGGCCATAGGGCACGAATCCTATTCCAGGTATGTAAACCTCCGGCTTGCCCAGGTCAGAGGCTGTGTATCCGGCTGCATAACCCAGCTCTGTGACCATGATAATGTCGGCCAGCTTCTTTCGAACTCCTGGTGTCTTGTGGATGTTGTTCACCTCGGCAGCCAGTGCAGCGGTCCCCAGAAGTACGTCGCCAAGGGCCGGTTTGCAGCCAGAATAAGAATGGCGGTGAAAGAGGGCGAATAAAAGAGCCAGCACGCCGCCGTGCTGCCATTCGCCGGCCAGGAAGACTCTTTCCCAGGGCACGAAGCAGTCGTCAAATATCATGTAAGAATCTGTAGCCCCGGGCAGGAAACCACGTTTGAAATGTTCTCTGGGTCTGAGGTTGTGAACGGTGACTACCTGTTTCAGTCCGTCCCAATCGCCCGGGATAGCAAAGGCAACGGCATAGTCCTTGTCTTCCGGACGCAGCGCCCGTGTCGGCACTACCAGCACCTCATCGGCAACCGACGCTTCGGAGATGTGCAACTTGCAGCCGCTGACCACGATGCCGTCGCTGAGCCTTTCCTTGATACGCACGTAGGCATCCGGGTTAGGCTGCTCAGCAGGCCTGAGCAGCCTATCGCCCTTGACGTCCGTCTGCGCGCAGCAGCCCACCAGGTCTTCCGTCTGGAAGCGAGTAAGCCACTTCTTGAAGTTCTCGTGGTACTGTGTGGCGCCTTTGTTCATCTTGTCCGCTTCGTAGGAAACGTTGTAGACGGCATTGGTGGAGTCGATGCCCATGCACCGCTGGATGCAGCCAGCTACCTTCTGACAGAGCATGCGGGTCATGTCCTGCTTCTTGTGCAGGTCGCCGGTGTTCTGGTGGACGTGAGTGAAGCGGCTGATACGTTCACCTGTGAGATGGGAGATAGCGGTACACAGGTCCTGGTTCTCTGGCTTGAGAGCCTCATCAAATGTGGTGCCGATGGTATTTATACAGTCCATCTGCAGCTCGTTGGTACGGTCAATTAACGCGCCATCGAAATAGACGTTTCGTTTCATTTTTGCCAGACCCTGTATATACTGCTCTTTTGTTCTCATTCTTCCTCCTTGCTCGATGATAGCCAGAGTCCTAATCTCTTGGCGATTCGCGAACGAATATCTTCCATAGTATAGCTCGCGCTGCACTGGCAGGCAAATTCCCGGGCTCCCTCATTCGCAGAAGGGCGAGTGAATCAGGGAACAGGGGTTGACCGTCGCCTCACTGCGATTCTTTCCCCAGCAGATGACTCAGCATTTTGTCATATCCGGGCGGGTGTGGTGAGTCATATCTCAAAAATGTAGGAAGCGGATATCTGAAAACACCAATTTTGTGACCCAGCTCCAACCCTTGAATCGTTTTCTCAATCTTGCCTATCGGTATCGAAAAAGCGCACTCGCAGTCTTCGGTATGAGGAATCAGCCGTTCCCCAAGGCTGAGCAGGGTGAACTGGCATTCGTCTTTTTCGATAGTCCGAGTGATATAGGTTGTACACCCGGCTCCTATAGACAGAGCGGCGTCCAGACTTGTCTTGCCTGTCCCGTTGAGGTAGCCTGTGAGGAGTATCCATATTTGAGCGGGATTGCCGTAAACCAGGATGAGATGTGGTTCAAAGGCAGCTCTGTTTAGGGGAGCCATGAGTAAGTGCTTGTACTTACCATATTCGAATTTGGGAAGGGCTTGAATAGCCGCTGCTGCCTGTTTTTTGTTCATCCCCCATAACCCGAGAGACTCCTGGAAGCTCCCGTCAGCGACATCCGGCAGTAAAGGCAAGAATCCCATGCTTATGCCAGCAACGTAACAGCTCTGAAACTTGTCAACAGCTATAGTCCAGCCATAGCGCCGCGCCAGGTTAATTGCATGGCACAACGAAACGTTTATTCCCATGTCTTTTTGAGGCGTTCTGGTCTTGTCAGGGAGTTCTTTTTCGGATTCGCACATCCGGATTGCTAGTGGAAAGGTTTGTGGCCGCACATATCGGGTCAACGCTTCGTCGATTTGTTTTAGATCTGCCATGTTCTGCTCCTCCTTTGTTGAAAATGCATGTCTGATACATCGGAAGTCCCCCTCGGTTTTCGGGAAACCCCACCTCTTACAGGATTCTTGTTTTATCTTCAAGGTGTCGCTATGAACACCCTGTTAGAATTCTCGCCTGTTTTCCAGCGCTTGTCCCAGGGTCAGGTCGTCAGCATATTCCAGCTCAGCACCGAATGGCAAACCGCGAGCCAGGCGAGTGACGCGAACGCCGAGAGGCGCTATAAGGCGTT
>JAOUDT010000079.1 GCA_029859145.1 Dehalococcoidia bacterium | reverse complement strand
AGAGGCATTACATGGTGGGTATGAGTTGAAAGAGAAGGTCAGGTATATTGGACTGCCCAGGAAGTTTATTGCCGGGACGGTAATCTATGGAGACAGAGATGAATGTGCTGAGGGAGTGACAGTTGCTCTAAGTAGCGATGGAGAGCGCTGGGTAGTGAAGACCAATGCCTTTGGTGACTTTGAGTTTGAAGGATTAGCGGATAACACCGAATACACCATAAAGATAGCGGCAGCTGGGTATAAGGAACAGACTATAACGGCCAGAACACAAAAAGATACCTACCTGGGTGAAATAACCTTGAAACATTTGTGAGGTCGTTGCTAATAAGATGTAGAGGGACCGAACCACTATGAATGAAACCAACTATCGAAAACCGATTGGAATGAAACAGATCGTGGTGATAGGGGCGGGCAACATGGGTGAAGGCATTGCGCAGAGCTTTGCTCAGGCTGGCAAAAGCGTTAAAGTACTAGCCCGTAAGAAAGAGACGCTTGATAGGTGCCGGCAACAGATAGGTACAAATTTGAAGCTGTTTGCTGAGTTCCAACTCCTGGAAGAAGCACCTGAGGTTATTAAGTCGAGGATTACCTATATAACAATGGCCGAACTATCGGAAGCTATCAGAGGATGTCACTTCATTGTGGAAACGATTCCCGAAGTGCTAGCTGACAAGAAAGAACTCTTCGGAAAGCTTGATGGTTGTGATCCGGATGTTATATTGGCCAGCAATACCGGCAGCATGACAATTACCACATTGACAGAGGACATGAAGACGGCATACCGTGTCGTCGGTACACACTATTTCAACCCTGCTCATATTATGCCACTGGTCGAAATTCACTGGGGAAAACATACTTCCGACAAAGTGGTTCAAACAACAAGGGATTTGATGTTACAGATCGGCAAAAAACCAATTCTGGTAAAGAAAGAAATCCCCGGATTCATTGTCAACAGGATTCAAGGTGCCATCTTTCGCGAAGTCAGTTATCTACTGGATGAAGGCATTGCCACACCTGAAGATATCGACATGGCTGCCAAAGCAATGTATGGATTTCGGCTATCCTGCATTGGCCCCATGGAGGCAGATGATATGATTGGCCTTGATACTTCGGCGAGAGTCTCGGCGAACCTATTCAAAACGCTGAGCAACCGAACAGAGCCATCGGCAACACTACTGGATAGAGTCAATAAGGGTGAGTTAGGCATCAAGACGGGAAAGGGATGGTATGACTACGGTGGAAAGACAAGGGCACAGGTACTGGACATGATAAATAAGCGGCTACTGAATCAGCTGGTTCTATTCAAAGCCCGAAATAGATAATTGTCAATAAGGAGAAAAAGGAGAAAGTTATGCTAGAGGGAGAAAAAGTATTGCGTAAAGCCATCATTACGGCAGCGGTTACGGGGCAAGGACCGACGCCCACAATGTCTGATTACCTGCCTTATACGCCGGAGAAGATTGCCGATGACGCTGTCAAGGCATGTGAAGCTGGCGCAGCCATTGTCCATATCCATGCTAGGAAACATGAGACTGGTGAACCGACGCCGGATTTGAAGGTTTTTCGTGAAATTGTTTCTGACATAAAGCGCCGCTGCAACGTGGTCATAAACATTACGACAGGGGGCGCAGGTAATGAAAAGGAACGCATTGCCGTAGTGCCCGAATTCAAGCCGGAGTTGGCTACCCTGAATTGCGGCTCACTGAGCGGTACGATGATACATGTTGGGGAAAGGATCAAGAGCTTCAAATTTCCCTGGGAAGAGCCGCGTGTCAAACAGGAAGACCTTGTTTTTCCGAACACTTACAAAATGATGCGGGAATACAGTCAGATTTGTCGAGAGAATAATACGAAACCGGAAATAGAGATCTGGGACTTGGGACAGGTTGGTGCAGTCGAGTTCATGGTAATGCGGAACTATGTTTCGAAACCTCTGCATGTTCAGTTTGTGATGGGTGGACTGAGTGGTATGCCGGCTACGCCGGCCACTCTCACCTTTGTATATGAATATGCCAGCAAAGCACTGGGTGATTTTACCTGGTCAGTAGCTGCGGTTGGTAAAGACCAAATCCCAATCGCTGCCGTCACTTTGGCGCTTGGCGGTCACGTTCGGGTCGGCATGGAAGATAGCTTGTGGGCTGGATATGGTAGACTCGCAAGAAACAGTGCCGAGCAGGTAGCCCGAGTTGTTGCCATGGCCGAACAGATGAGCATAATCCCGGCGACGCCCGACGAGGCAAGACAGATGCTCGGCTTGAAAGGAGCTGACAAGGTTAATTTCTAGAGAATGGCTTTGCAGGAGCCAAGGAGGAGACGATGGCTGATCTTTTTGACCTAACGAGCAAAGTGGGCATTGTTACCGGCGGTGCTGGCGGTATCGGCAAGGCATTGGCCTTAGGTTTGGCAGAGCATGGCGCAGATGTCGTCGTGACGAGTCGCACACTGAGTAAACTTGAACCTGTCGCCGCCCAGATAAAAGCTCTGGGCAAGAAATCCCTGGCGGTGGCATCGGACGTAACGGATGAACGCTCGGTTAAAGCAATGGTAGAGCAGGTTGTTCAGACATTCTCCCACGTTGATATTCTGGTCAACGCCGCAGGCATCAATATCAGGAACTCTGCCGAAGAAATCTCAATAGATGACTGGAAGAAGGTCATGGATTTCAATGCTCTTGGTACCTTTGTCTGTTGCCAGGCAGTGGGACGAGTGATGATAAAGCAGAAGAGCGGCAAAATAGTCAATGTGTCGTCCGTGCGGGGGAGATATGGAGCTCCGTCAGGCGCGATAGCGTATAGTCCTAGCAAAGGCGCGGTGGACACACTTACTCGTACACTGGCTTGCGAGTGGGCAAAGTACAACATTTTTGTCAATGCGGTCGCTCCTACTCTCATTGAGACAGATTTGACGCGACAAGCTTTGGCCAATCCGGAGTTTGCCAAGACGATGAAAGCCCGCATCCCGCTGGGACGCTGGGGATTTCCTGAAGATGTGGTTGGCCCGACGGTGTTTCTGGCTTCAAAGGCATCTGATTTTGTCACCGGACAAATCATCTATGTTGATGGCGGAACGACAACTTGGTAGATTTACAGAGTAAACGTGAGTTGTTGATCAAGAAAGGTCTAGAGAAGAAAAAGATGTAAGGAGGAAGTGAAATGGCAGGAAAAGCTTACAACGAAAGATTGTTTGAACAGGAACGCGAGCATCATGAGAGGTTCAATGGTCTGCCCCAAGAGACTATAGACGCATATAGGCTGGTCAGCAAGGAAGGGGTAGCGAAGAAAGGTTTCCCAGCCAAGTGGACATATGACAAACTTTGGGAGATGCGAAAGGCTGGACGTTCTGGTCAGGTCGGCCATTTCATCTATGAAATGTTCTACGATATCTACATGGGTGTCGAAGACGAATTTGTTGCCGACTCGATAGATACGCAGGTGCGTCTCTATCCGGACTATGTTCCCAGGGCAAATGACATAATCGAATATGCTGTTAAGGCTTCCAAGGCAAAGATGCGTGCTTTCATTAGCCAGGATCATTTTTTCCCCACCGTAGGACAAGCTTGGGCCGCTCAACAATGGGTAGACAAAATGGTAAGTGATGGTCAACTCGACTACGCCTGTAACTGTCTGGGTGCCCATATACTGGCCTGGAGTCATCATCCCGACCAGATAAACTTAATAAGCAAATATCCCAATCTTGGGACCATACTATTCTGGTGCCAGACGTATGGAGGCAAGAACTGCGGTCCTGAAGTTCACATGTTCGATGAGCATGGCAAAGTGCATCCTGAGGTGAAGGAGGTCATACGACTTTGCGCCCAGTACAAGATACCTGTCATGAGTGGCCATGCTGCCATGACGTACGATCGCATTTTGCCTCTTGCCCAGTATGCCTCTGAAGTTGGTGCTCATCTGCTCTGGATGCATGCTGCCCCTTGGACTGCGATGCCGGAGCGAGCTACGCTACAACAATATAGAGACCTGATTCGTCTTGGCTGCTACCTCCAGGCAGATGGCAACAAGATCCTGCCCAGTATTATTTGGCCTATGATTGACCCGAACATGGGTCTCGGGTGGATGGCGGAAGTGGGGCCAGACCATGTCATTCCCTGCACCGATGGAGGCCAACCCTTCTTCGGCGATGCTCTCGATTGTTGGCGAATGTTGGTTCGTGCGATGATACACTTTGGCATTAAGAAGGAAGATATCAAGACCATGATTCAGACAAACCCTGCCAAATTCCTGTATCTTGACGAGTAGGGCCACAAAGAGGAAATATTCCGTAGGAAAGCTAGAACAGAATAAAGCCACTATTTCCTGGAGTAGCTGCATCCTAGGGCAGGTATCTAAGATCTGGTATTTCGCTTGCCCAATTGACCAAGGACAAAGCAATGATAGGAATCATTTCAATCCAAGAAGCCTACAAAAAGAAGATTGAACGGCAAGAGAAACTCAAGGGGCTTAGATTCAAATGCCACGGAAGCTGCGCTTACGTAGGAGAAGATATCTCACCTGGATGCTATGGATGTTTCTATTCTGACGCCTATCATCGTGCATTCTTGTTGGGAAGGGATGTGGGGCTACCGGACGTCTGTAATAGAGATTGCGTCTATTGTTTCGAACCTCACATAGTGCGGCAGGATTATGTGCCGCCCGAAGGATTCAGTCTGGGGGATGAATGGCAGGATATGATACAAAGATACCTGGCACAAGAGAAGCCAAGAATCACCACCGATGCCAAAATGCAGTACTACGAATTTACCGGCGTTTGTGAACCACTATTTTATATTTCTATCCTTGAAGAATTCATGCGATTCTTTAGGAGTGTAGTTGACCAGTTTATGGGAACGAAAGGATGGGCCAAAGTCTATACCAATGGAACTTTGTTGAATCTCGACAATATATTAAGACTGAAGGACTCAGGCTTTGATGAGGTTAGAGTCCATCTGGGAGCCACAAATTTCTCCGAAGACGTGTATGGCAACTTGAGGCTGGCGGTGAAGCATATTCCTACGGTTACTGTCGAAACGCCGTCTTGGCCTCCTCACCGAGCGAAATTGTTTGAGATGCTGCCAATTATCCAGGATATCGGTGTCAAACACCTTGATATTTGTCAGGTTGAAATTGTCAGCAAGACACAACTTAGCAGGATAGAAGAGGCTCTTGGTAGCATTGAACTCTACCAGGCATTCTATCCAGTAATGGATGATGGAGGACTGGTAGAGGACATAATGAGAGAAGTGCTAGACCGACGTTATGCCTATTCAGTGCTTGACTGTAATGGTTTTGTAAAACAAAGCCGTAGTGCCCTGTCTACACACAGTTATTGGGGCGTACTCAATCGTAAGTATCCACCCGAATGGGAACAACACCGGCATAGGAGAAGATTGAGCACAGAATAGGTGCGGCTCGTAGCTTCTGGGGGGTTGGCGGTTCCTAGGCACGTTTTCTATTTTCTTCTGCGTATCCCCCTTGTTGCCGCTATGGCAACATCTACTTCCTTGAGACTGAAGCCACCTGCTTTCAAAGCTGCCTTGACCACGTAGACATCCTCGATGATTCCTCCGCTCACGCCGATTCCCCCCATTATCACTCCGTTCTTTATGAGTGGAAACCCTCCTGGGAATGTAATCCACCGTTCGTGGAAGAACAGGGGGATCAGTCCCCCCGCACAATACTGGCTGGCAAAGCTCCCGGTAGGCATCTTCCCAAACACTGTGGTAAATGCTTTATCCATGGCAATCTGTATGCTGAACAAAGCAGCGTTATCCATGCGGCTGAAAGCTACTAGATTACCACCAGCATCGCCAATGGCTATCGACATTGGTACGCCCTGTTTCTTTGCTTCGTTCTCACCCGCTTCCAGCATCTTCTTAGCAGTGTCAAGCGTCAGACCAGAACCGTAAGACAGAGTCCCGCCCTTCCATGCCGCTGGAGTAGAACTTTCGGTCTCTTTCATTTTGAGATACCTCCTACCTTGATTCAGCCCGGCGGGTCATATCTGCACTTGAAAAAATCGGGCTTGTCTCGACACCATTATGGCTATGGTTCCCAGTGCCAAGTACCGTTTTATGGTATACTCGCACTCTTTCATTGTCAATTTCACTTACCACGGTCCAGAAAAGTGGTATGAGTCCTGAATTTCTCACTATTGTCGCCAGAGGGCCTAATAATAGGACCGCTAAAGTGATAAAATAGGCACTACGTGACCACAGTATAGCC
>JAOUDT010000078.1 GCA_029859145.1 Dehalococcoidia bacterium | reverse complement strand
CATCGGATTACAGCCTATGCCCAACGGGTTTACCCATTCGTCAGGGATCCCCGTCTCCTGAGGTTTCAGCCCCCCTACCATACAGGCTACGGAGACAACCTGGAAACCTGCTCTATCCAGGAAACGGGCAAACTCTCGGCCCTCCCGGACCAAGCCGACACACACAGCCAATCCCACCTTCTTGGCACCCAGTTCCCTAGCGAACTCGATGCACTGCTGCACTCGAGACCAATCATAGCCACCTCTTTTTAGCACCTTGGCTGCAGCCAGATGGAATTTACTATCGTCGGGCTCCAGATATTGGCCTTTGCTCTTTTCGACTACTTCCGGGAATTTTTGCGCTTGGCAATATTCAGGAATTCCCTGGGGATACCGCGCCAAACACTCGTTGTCTTTACACTGGTGGCACTGGATTGTTTTGGCTCCTTTGGACATTTTCCCTCCTTGCAGATGAAGACCTACGACGTGGTCGTTTGAGCAGAATGAACAGTTCTCCCCAAGACTGCACCTCTCTGTTCACCGCCAGGACTGATTCTATAATTCGGTTCCAGTCAATGTCAATTTAGCCCTACAAAGCGGTTGATGATTGGCCCAAGTGTCCAGTGGATTGAGCACTGTGACTATCCTTCATTCGGAGGGAATGTAGTATAATGCTCGCAAAGTACTATGCCAAAGATAAGGGCAGGCATAATAAATGTCACCGGGTACATTGGCGCCGAATTGGCCCGCTTGCTTTGCCAGCATCCCCTAGTGAACCTTGTCACTGTCACCGGGAGAAGCGCAGCCGGGCAAAAACTAGGCGATGTTTTCCCTAGCTTGGCCGGAACTGACTATACAATAGAAGCTGAGCTTGACGCCAAAATCGACGTTGCCTTCTCAGCAATGCCTCATAAAAGTAGCGTAGACATAGTCCCATCACTACTAAAGCAAGGCATCAGGATTGTCGACGCTAGCGCTGATTTCAGGTTGAGGAACGCCGATGAATATCCCAGATGGTATGGATTCACTCATCCATCGCCCGAGTTGCTGAAGGAGGCTGTCTTTGGTCTACCCGAGCTACATCATGATGAAATTGTCTCGGCTTCACTGGTGGCAAATCCGGGTTGCTACAGCACCGGTGCTATCCTAGCTCTAGCACCCGCGGTCAAGGCAGGACTCGTTGGCGGCGATCTAGTGGTGGACAGTAAATCAGGGGTTTCCGGTGCCGGCAGAACGCCGACCTTGACGACCCATTATTCTGAGGCTAATGAGGACATCTGTGCCTATTCACTCCAGGGACATCGCCATTTGCCCGAAATAGCACAGGAATTGAAAGCGCTTGATATGTCCATGTCTCCCTCACTAACCTTCGTGCCTCACCTGGTACCCATGACCAGAGGCATATTGAGCACGTGCTATGCCAGATTAAGCGATGATAAGTTGCTCAGAGAAACCAGGCCCGAAAAAGAACTTAGCCAGATATACCGGGAATTCTACAAGCACGCCCCCTTTGTTAGGATAACAACCCAGCCTCCCCACACGAAGCATGTCTGGGGAACTAATTTCTGCCTCATCTATCCGACTATTGATTCAAGGACAGACAGGCTCATAGTCATTAGCTGTCTGGACAACCTCGTCAAGGGAGGAGCGGGGCAAGCAGTTCAGAATATGAACCTGATGTTCGACACACCTCAGACCACAGGACTGGAAGCGCTAGCCATTTATCCCTGAAATGCGCAGGGTTCTTCTTTTCTCGGAAACACTCCCGTTGTGAGCCCCGTTGCAGCCGCCTCTATCCTGCTAGTCCTCTGTAGCTAACAGGACACCCATTACCCGTTTCGGTACATCTTAACTATTGGAAACATTACTAAAGGACTATTTACAGTAGCTAACGCCGATGGTATAGTGAAACCAGACTAGGTTTATTTGACTAAGTTCACTGAAAGTGGCCAAGCAGCGATGGTAACCAAATGTACTGCAACAGAGAAACAGTATAGCAGAAGCCCGGTCGCTCCGGCCACGAAACCACGGACAGACGTGACGACTACCAATTCGTGCTTCGTGAACAAGAATCCGGCGACATCAAAGACACAAATTAGACGGCCCCTCATGAAAATCCTCGTCTGCGACGATGATCCGGCCGACTGCGAGTTGCTACGCACGTATCTACAACAGATAACTGACAAGGAAATCGTGTTGCTCCAGGCCCAGCATACCAGGCAGATCCAAGATGCTCTAGGCAAACACAGAATTGACCTGGTCTTGATGGACAATCAAATGCCTGGGAAATCGGGCATGGAATGGCTTGTAGAAATCTCAAAAAGACAACTTGCCCCCGTGGTTATGCTGACCGGGTCTGCGACCGAAGAAATAGCGGCACAGGCTTACCAAGGCGGGGCAATCGGTTACTTGCCGAAGGGCAGCCTATCGCTGGAGAAGCTAAGCAACACCATCAATACTGCGCTGGATAAATGGACCCGGCTACAACAAGCCAAGGCCGACAAAGAAAAGTTGGAAAGGCTGGCGACGTTTGATCCGTTGACCGGATTGTATAATCGCCAAGCCATTCTAGGCAAGCTACGTGATTTAGGCAACCTTGCTAATCGTTACAAGGACGATTTCAGTCTAATTATGCTGGACATCGACCACCTCAGAGAGGTCAACGACCGCCATGGACACCTCACCGGGGACAAGGTCCTGCAGAAAATCGCCACTTTAATTCGTCGTAATATCCGGGATGCAGATACAGTTGGACGATATGGAGGGGAGGAATTTATCATTATTTTGCCGAGGACCAATCTGGCTTCATCTTGGGCCGCAGCTGAGCGACTCCGCACCATAATCGAGAGGACTCAGATGAAAGACTATGCCGGCGATGTGTTTGCTGTGACAGTCAGTCAGGGGCTGGCCGCCTGGGAACGGGGTGAAGATACCTACTCTCTTATCTCACGTGCCGATGAGGCGCTCCGCAAGGCCAAGGAGAAGGGGCGAAACCGGGTGCAAATCTTGCTCGGCCCGAGCCTCAGAGATAAAATCTAGCCGGAATGCGCCATCAGCATCATCCCTAACAGTGCACTTTTACCCCTTGTTAGTCTGCCCTCCACCCACCGTTCGCCCAACAAATCGGCAATCACGCGATGGATGTGGCGGAACCAGTTTGTGTTGCTGACAGGCTGATAGGGCTTGGCTATCTGCCGAATTCAGACCGTTTTGCTATATGACTAGGCCGCCATCTACAACCAGAACATGCCCGGTCACATAGCTGGAGGCATCAGAGCCCAGGAAAATCACAGCGCCAACCATCTCGTCAGGTTCAGCTACGCGCCGCAAAGGAGTCCTCTCCATGACAGCTTGTTCAATAGCTGGGTTGCTCCACAGAGCTTCACTGAACCGGGTTTTGGTCAGCCCCGGCGCTATCGCATTCACCCTGATGTTGTACTGAGCCCACTGCTGTGCCATCACTTTCGTCGCCATGATTACGCCAGCCTTACTTATCGAGTAAACTGGCAATATGTCAGGGCTAATGCCTGCTGTTGAGGCAACATTGATGATCTTGCCTCCGCCTTGCTCCTTCATCACCCTGGCTACCGACTGGCTGAGAAAGAACAGTCCTTTCAAATTGAGATTCATAATGGAATCCCAGGCACGTTCTTCAATATCTATAGCCGAATCCATGGTCGGGTTGGTACCGGCATTATTCACCAGAATGTCAATTCTGCCAAGCTCATTTTTCACTTTCGGCACCAAATCCTTTATCTCTTCTACCCTGCCCACATGTGTCACCACAGCCATTGACCTACGGCCCAGTCCTTTTATCTCCTTGGCCACTTCTTCAAGGTCCGGCAATTTGCGGCTGGTCACAGCTACGTCCGCGCCAAATCTAGCAAGCCCTACAGCAATAGCCTTCCCGATACCTCGACTACCGCCAGTCACCAATGCCACCTTGCCTGACAGAGAGAAAACATCTGGGGCAATACTCATTGCGCACCTCCTGAATCAAGACATTCATCAGCTTTGATAGAAGCCGACGCCAAAGTATATACTGCAGACGGTTCTACGTGCAACCTGAACGCCAGGTAGCCACCTGTCGCCCATGGCATCTTGCTCTTCGTTGTGCACAAATCATACATACGATTCGGCAAGCTGGAAATAGCCTCGAGCGCTTTCCAAAGCCCTTGTCTTCTCGTCCTGCGAAATAAGCGGGTCGTCGAGCTTAAAGCTCTCCACTTTGCCCCGGACGTAAGCCCTGTAGCATTTGTAGAAGCCGAGCAATGACAGGATTTCCGCGTCATGGCTAAGCTTCACATATGTATTCACCAGATGCCGGGAAAGACCCATCCGATGATAACGATCCAAGTCCATAGCCAGAAACGCAATTTCGGAGGCCACATCGCAATATCGGAAACGGTCATTAAATTCAATGCAGTCGTAAATACAGATATCATCAATGAAACACACATGGGCGGCATGAAGGTCGCCATGGCAATCCTTTATTCTGCCTTCCCTCACCCTTTTCCCAAATAGCTGAGCATTGCTTTTGATGAAATCATCGGTATACCCTTTGATTCTTTCATATCTCGCCCTAAAAATGGTGAGGCCAATATACTTCTCGGTCTGAGCGAAGTTCTCATCGCAATTGCCCCGTATGACATCCAAGCCACCAAAGGCAGCAATCTCTTGATTTGTCTCCGCTTTCTGGTGAAAGCACACTAGCTTCTCACCCACCCTTACCACCATTTCCGGAGCTACCTGACCCCGAGGCAAGAGCACATCCATCATGCGGTCCTGGGGCAATTGCTTCATTTTGACAGCATATTCTATGGCCTTGCCCCGCCCTTCGATACGAAGCTCACTCTTTTCTTCGACAACGGGGACCACGGCTAAGTACACACTCGGACAAAGGCGCCTATTTAACTTGACTTCTTGTTCGCAAAAGAAATGGCGCCTTTCCAGGGTAGTGTAATCCAGATAGCCCAGGTTGACCGGTTTCTTAATCTTGTAGACGTATTCACCGCCAAGGAAAATAAAGGACATCTGGGTCTGCACCAGCTCCACTTTTTCTGGTTTGTGGGGATAAGCCTGGGGCTTAAGAAGGGCTTCAACCGTAGATGGTAATATTGACACCAGACTTCCCGCGGACGTTCACGACCTCTCCCACACAGCCGCCATCCCTTGGCCGCCGCCAATACACATAGTCTCCAGGCCACGATGCAGATTTCTATGCACCATGTCGTAGACAATGGTCACCGCTATTCTCGCCCCGGTGCAGCCGATAGGATGACCCATAGATATGCCACTACCGTGAGGATTGACGTGGTCAGAATCCCAACTAAGCTCTTTCATGCAGCCTAATACCTGACCAGCAAAGGCTTCATTAAGCTCAATGACATCCAAATCCTTGTTAGTCAGCCCCGTTTTTTTGAGCACTTTTCTCACCGCCGGCACAGGGCCCAGTCCCATATATTTGGGGTCTGTCCCGCCTGAAGCCCATGCTCTGAGGGTTGCCATGGGTTTGAGACCCAATTCTCTAGCCTTTTCTCGGGACATAAGCACCATGGCAGCCGCAGCATCGTTAATCCCCGAAGAGTTGCCGGCAGTGACTGTCCCATCTTTTCGAAACGCCGGGGAGAGCCTAGCCATTTTCTCCATTGAGGTGTCCATGGGACGCTCATCAGTATCAAAAACAAGAGGCTCGCCTTTCTTCTGCGGGGTAGAAAAGGGGACTATCTCATCCTTGAACGAGCCGTCAGCTATGGCTTTGCGCGCCCGCACATGGCTGAGATAGCCTATCTCATCCTGCTGCTGGCGAGTGAAGCCATATCTCTTGGCGATTTCCTCCGCAGTATTTCCCATATGATATCCGTAAAATATCTCCCATAATCCGTCATAGACCATGAGGTCTATAATCTCTCCGCGGGCTCCAACGTCCATGCGATAGCCCCAGCGGGCTTTAGGGAGAAGGTAAGGGGCACTGCTCATACATTCCATGCCTCCGGCGACCACAACATCGGCCTCGCCCAGCATTATGGCTTCCGCTCCCAACGTGATAGCTTTTAGCCCTGAACCACAGACCTTATTCACTGTAAAAGCGGGGGTTTCTTTGGGAACGCCGGCATAGATACAAGCCTGGCGCGCTGTGTTCTGTCCTTGCCCTCCTTGAAGGACATTCCCCATAATCACTTCGTCAACCTGAACAGGACGCAAAGAAGAGTCGTAATCACAGTGCTTCTTCTCCAGCTCTATTATTCCATCAACCTTGACTG
>JAOUDT010000077.1 GCA_029859145.1 Dehalococcoidia bacterium | reverse complement strand
GAGGTAATACTCATCGTCTGGCTAGTATGCAACGTACTGGTTGCCAGGGAAAGCGCGTCGGCCTATAGTCTGCCCGACAATGATGTGGCACGTACCGATGATAGCGTCTCCCCGGGCTACGGCTCTTCCCCACAGGCGGCGTATTCCCTCGATGACAACTATCTGGTGGAGAGGTGGGGGGTAAATAAGATAGAGGCGCCCCAGGCGTGGCAAATAACTAGAGGAGACGAGTCCGTCATAGTGGCTGTGCTGGACACGGGCATTAATAAGGATAACCGGGATTTGGCTGATAGGGTGGTGACTGAGGTCAATTTCAGCAACAGTCCGACAAGCGATGACCTCTACGGGCACGGTACTCACATGGCAGGCACCATCGCTGCCATCGCCCCCGAATGCTGGCTGATGAATGTAAAGGTGGCTGATGATACGGGGAAGTGCGACCCGTCGGTGGTGGCCAGGGGCATCGTCTGGGCGGTGGACCACGGGGCCAAGATTATCAACCTAAGCCTAGCCATGGGAGCTTCGCCGCGTTTGGAGGAAGCGGTAAACTATGCCTGGAGCCGGGGAGTTTTACTTGTAGCAGCGGCCGGCAACAAAGGCACTGTGGAGCCTTCGTATCCGGCCTACTATGAGAATTGTCTGGCCGTGGCTGGCACCAATCAGAACAATTCCTTGGCTTTGCTATCAAGCTATGGCGACTGGGTGGATGTAGCTGCTCCGGGTTTTAACATCTACTCCGAACTGCCCCGGAACCAGTATGGCTATAAGACCGGCACGTCGGCAGCCGGGGCTCATGTCTCGGGCGTGGCTGCTCTGGTTTTCAGCATCGCCGAGGACAGTAACGGCAACGGCATAGTCAATGACGAGGTACGGTGGGCTATCGAGAATAGCTGCACTCCAACTGCTGTGGATGGAATGGGGCAGGGCTTGGTCAACGCCTACCAGGCGGTAATAGAGACAATATCTTTTGCTTCACTTTAACCTCCTTTGGCCAAAGCGGGAGCCCTTCCCGGGGCTCCCGCGAACGGAAGGAACACATCGTTCTATGAGCGGGCACTTTTCAGATGGTTTCGTGTTGCGCCTAGCGGTGTCCTGCTATCCTGGCAGGACCGGTCAGCGGCAAGAGCAAAGCTGGCAGACTCCGCGCTTGCCAGTGTGTCGCTGTGTACAAGGTGCCCCACTTTAGAATTTGCAGGTGAAGAGAGTTCCCAAGGTGCGCAGAAGCGCGGCGTCCAAAAGTAGCGTCGAGCCAGACAGGTGCGCGATTCGTGCGAAGTCTATGCGTGAATTGAGTGGGAGCTGTGATCAGGATTTGTGGTTGTTGTTACTTTCCAGGCTATCGCGCATAGCCTTTCGGGCTCGCGATAACAGTCCTTCAACTGACTTGGGCGAACGACCCATAATCTGACTTATCGCTAGCACAGGCATGTCCTTGAGGTACTTCAATACCAGGACCTCTTGATAGTCTTGGGGCAAGTCTGCCAAAGCTTGGTGAACGGATTGACGAATCTCCTCCGACTCCATCTGAGTGGAGGTGGCTGGCTCGTTATCGCCGATCTGCTCCAGCCTTGTGACGTCAAAATCGTGCAATGATTTCACGGGTTCGGGCCGTCGCGCCTGGTGACGGTAAAAATCATTTATCTTGTGGAATGCGATGCTGCGCAGCCAGGTGTAAAGCTGGCTATCACCACGAAATCTATCCAGTGAACTTAAGGCAGCCAGGAATACTTCTTGAACCAAATCTTCAGCGATGGCCTCGTCTCGGCCCACCTGGTCGAAAATCAGGGAATAGAGCCTGCCTCTATAAGCATTATAGAATTCCTCCATGGCAGTGCTGTCGCCCCTGCGCAGCTTCATAACCAGCTTGGTTTCATTACTTTGAGAGGTAGAACCAGCTATTGTCATATCGCCTCTGCTTATTACGTGATCCTTCCCTAGTGTTTTCAGAATACCAACTAGCTAGGCGTATGTGAATCACCTATTGGTACTGTTTTATGACAGAAATTAGTACTATCATGCTCGGAAGACAGAGTCCGCAGGCCCGATATTGCCGCTCCGTCGTTGTGAAACGAAGACTTGACTACCCCTTTGCACAGGTACTCACAGATGACAAAGCTCAAATGCCAAACGAAGGTCAAAGTCCAAATGACGAGCCGCGGTGGTTTTGAAATTTGAGCTTGTTCAGGGTGAGATTGGGACCCCGTGTGCCAGAGCTCGGTAGTCAGTGCGCTTTGGCTCTGTGCCTGAAGTAGCTATAGCCACCAAAGCCTAGGAGTACTACAGCGACAGCAATCGCCGCGATAAGTCCGGCATTGAACCCCGTCCTGACGGTGGACACCAGCAGGCGAACATGCAGTTTTACGCTCAGGAGGTCGCTGGATTCAGCAGTGACTGCCAGCCATGTCTCCCAGTGCTGGCCAGCCCATTTTTGCCCTCCCGGTATTGCTGTGGTCACCATCACGTTGGCCTGAGAATTGGGCGCAATCTCAATTCTTGGAGAGGAAAAGCTTATCCAGCTATCATCTGGGAACTCAGCGGTTCCTTCCCTTCTTTCCTCTTCAGGAGGCGAAAAGGCACTGACGGTGAAATTATGAGCGATTTCGTCCTTATTGTGAATGGTCAGGTTGAATTGTTCCGATTCTCCTGGGGGCAAGTTGGCTATGCGTACCTCGGCAGGAATCACACTGAAGTTAACCTCCTCAGCCAGCGCAGGACAAGGGAAGAATATAACAAGAAAAGCGGCGATCAGCCCAGCTGATTTGATATACCCTGCCATCAGGCGGCCACTGCGCTTATGGTGATCTGGGTTTGCATCTGCCGACCACTAAAGAAGTAGGTAGGAGTCAACAATCTCAAGCCAAATTGCTTCGTATCCCCAGGTGCCAGGCTTGAGGCTGAACCTCCTGAGTAAGGCCAGAACTCGCTTTGCGTCTTGGTGATGGGGACATAGCCTCGTGCGGTATCGCCGGATATACGGAAAAACAACCCATATATATGTTCGCCGTTAGTGCCATCGTTGCTCAGCGTCCACTTGTAAGCAGCCGGATCGCTAACCCATTCCGCGTCATCGCCCACAATAAAGGTATTCACGTTACAGGTGCCCTGTACGGTCAAGGTGCACCATTCTATTGCCGGACTTGTCTCATACTCTGTGTTCGAAGCGATGGTCCCCAGAGGCCACTGTGTCTTGTCCAGACTGATGGAGATTTCATTGAGTCCTGTCATAGTGATGGTGATGGTGCTATTTTGCTGGGCTAGAACCGGCAAAGAGATGGCCAAGCCTAGTATAAGGGCTATTACAATGCTCGTGACTACTACTTTCATCTACCCCTCCCAATTTGGCGAACGTCTGCCTGCTATCCTTAGTCAGTCGTCTTTGAACGAATCGCCTGCGACGAAATACTACAACCCTGGCCGGTTCTTGTCAAGACCCTGCCGGCATATTCGCCTACGGCACGCAGAATATTTGAGGCTCGTTTGCCATTTGCCGAGTGGCAGTTTTTGACCGGAAACGGCCTATGAGCTACGTTTGTTTGGTCGATTGTGACGCCGGTGGTGTTGCCGCGATTATGGCAGCGCCTAGAGCGGCGATGATCTGAGGGCAAGATGGCATTAGGAGGCGGGCTTTCAATTTGTCTTCTATGGCCTTGACGAGGCTGGTATTTAGAGCGCCACCGCCGCAGATGGCGCATGGCTGTTCCAGCCTGACCTTGTTGACCAGTGAAGAAATCTTGCTTGCCAGGGCCTTGTTGACGCCGGCGGCGATATCCTCCTTGGAGACACCTTCGCTTATTCTGGTGATGGCTTCAGATTCGCCGAAGACGGCGCAGCCCGTATTAAATGTGATGGGGCTCGTTGACCTGGCCGCCAGTCGGTCGAAATCGCTCAAATCTATTCGCAGCACGTTGGCGATGACCTCAATAAAGCGGCCACTGCCGGCGGCACATTTCTCACTGGCCGTGAAATTGGTCACAATTCCCTTCTCATTCAGCCGTATCACCTTAGTAGACTGACTGGCTACATCAATTACAGTCCTGGCCTGTGGGAAGACGTTGCTTATGCCTCTGGCAGTGCAGACTATATCGCTTGCCTTCTGACCGGCAAAATAGACGTTGTCGGCACCGGAACCGGTGGCAACAGCATTGGCTATGTCATTTTGAGTCAGATTGGCCTTTTTTATTAGCTCCGTCCTTATGATCTCGGCAGATTTTCGATAATCAGCTCCCGATTTGATTGTATGTGAAACAACAAGCTCGAGGTCCCTGGTTATGACTCCTTTGCTGTATGCCGATCCTATATCAATGCCCATGAACCAGGTCATCGGTACTCCTGGTTGAAGAAAGTGACCTTTTCTAGCCGCCGTGACGTCGCAGGCAAGGCTTTGCCTGCCCCCGCTGCTTTCATGTGAGTTTCCTTGGCCAGAATAGCAGCGCCAAGTGCTCCGGTGAGGAGTGGCTCTTCAGGGACGAAGATTTCGCAGCCCAGGTTTTGCCTCATGGCTTCAACCATGCCAATGTTCTTGGCGACGCCACCGGTGAGCACAAGGTCAGGCTCTATACCGAGCCGTCGAGCCAACGCCGCTACACGGCTGGCCAGGGCATCGTGGAGTCCGGCCAGGATATTCTCCAGTTTTTCGCCGCGAGAGAGCAGAGCCACCACTTCTTGCTGGGCGAAGATAGTACACAAGTTGCTTATCTGGATCTTCTTGGTGGATTTTAGGGAAATGTCTCCCATGTCTTCCAGTTTCACACCAAGTGTAGTGGCAGTAACTTCAAGGAACCTGCCGGTTCCAGCGGCGCACTTGTCGTTCATGACGAAGTTGACCAGTCTGCCACTGTTAATTCTCATGCACTTGGCATCCTGGCCGCCTATGTCAATAGCGGTCCTGGCGTTGGGGAACAGGTTTGAGACGCCCCGGGCGTGGCAGGAAAGTTCTGTTATCTGGCGGTCTGCAAAAGGGACGTTGAGCCGTCCATAGCCTGTAGCTACAATATAAGAGATGTCGTCAATCTGCAGGCTAGCTTGCTCCAGTGCCTGTCGCATAACGTCATTGGCTAGCTGGCGATGCTCGGCACCGGTCGGGCCCTTGATGAACGAAACCAAATTACCGGCTTGGTCCAGGAGTACAACCTTGGTCATGGTGGAGCCAATGTCAACACCGGCGAAGTACAAGTAGACCTCCTGGAAAGTCACTACTGGCTGATTGTCTCAATGAAAGCTTCCACCCTGGTCCTCATGGGGGCTAGAGCTCCTACAGTGTAGTCGTATTCTATGTAGGTATTGGGGATTCCGAGGCTATTCAGATAGTCCTTGAGTGATGGCATTTCGAAGGCAAAGGGATCGCAATACCTGACAAGCAGCATTATGACGCCGTTGATTTTCCAGTCTTTTATGGTGCCTTTGAGATAGCCGAAGCGGCTTTGCAGGTCTCGGGCATAGTCTTTTTTGGTCTCGCCGAGGGTGGCCTGCCTGAATGTGCGGGCGCAGGTGATTTCGTTGAGATAGTAATCGGCTAGTCCTTCCAGGGGGTCGGCGGTGAGTTTCGCTTCACCTCTGTAGGCCCTGACGCCGCCGCAGCTTTCGTTCATCACGACGTTTGCCTTGGCTTCAAGTATTTGCATTACATCGGCATCGTCAAGAGTGCTGCTCCATATGAGCAGACGTGCTGATTTTTCTTCCGGTCTAGCGGTACGGTTCTTGACCTCGGATATGGTCTCAGTCAGCAGGTCATTCCCTTCGCCGACAGGCAAGCTCGTCAAGGCTTTCACTACCTGAACAATTTCCGTCCCCGAGATACGGGGTGGGGAAGGCTTTGTCAGCTCGTATAGCTCTCTCACTAGAGCCCGCTGATGGTTGTGGGACCTAATGGCTGTCTCCAGCTTTTCTGTAGACAGTTTCTTGCCGACGAAAGCCTCCAGAGTCTTTCTGAAATCATTCAGCTGCCCTTTGAAATATTCCAGAGCTTCAGGACGAACCGTGATGGGCATGTCTATGAAATGGAAGTAGGGATAGTGAGTATAGGATTCCCAGATGCGAGCTGTTTTTTCTTGAGGGTCGCAGGAGTGGATGGCAACCATGCCATCAAGGAAATCGTTCTTGCCTTTCAGGGCACAATCAAGGCAGTTGCGCATGACAGGGCAGAATGAATGAGGCAAAGCCCGGTCCGCTTCAGTTACTGGTTCCTTTATATCGGCGGATGTCCGATAGGGGACAAGGTCAAGGGCAGTAAGCATCTCCAGCGGGACGTAG
>JAOUDT010000076.1 GCA_029859145.1 Dehalococcoidia bacterium | reverse complement strand
GGCTATGGTGGCGCTTACCGCCAGAATGCAACATGAACGTAACTACAACGATGAGGAACTGGCAAAGCGTACTGGGATGCGTCGACTGAATATCGACCCGACCAGAGTGGAGATGGGGTGGATTATGGACTTCTGCGCCCAGAGCTTGAGGAATATCGTTATAGGCCTTGGCGGCCGCATGGATGGCTACACAATGCAGTCCAGGTTCGGCATTGCTGTGAGCTCAGAGCTCATGGCTATGTTGTCTATTGTCACGGACCTGGCAGACCTGCGCAAACGGATGGATGAGATTACTGTAGCCTTTGATAGAGAAGGCAATATCGTTACCACCAAAGACCTGGAGGTGGGAGGCGCTATGACCGCCTGGATGCGCAATACAATCAACCCTACACTAATGTGCACCGTAGAATACCAGCCCTGTATGGTGCACGCTGGCCCCTTTGCTAACATTGCCGTGGGACAGTCTTCCATCATCGGTGACCGTATCGGGCTGAAGATGTTTGACTACCATGTTACCGAGAGCGGATTTGCTGCAGACATAGGCTTCGAAAAGTTCTGGAATGTCAAGTGCCGTTATAGCGGCCTCAAGCCGCACGTGTCGGTCCTCACGACCACCATCAGGGCGTTGAAGATGCATGGCGGTGGCCCCAAGGTTGTGGCTGGTCTCCCCTTGCCCCAGTCCTACACTAAGGCAGATCTGGGACTCCTGGAGAAAGGTCTTCCCAATATGCTGCATCACATCAACACCATCAGGACCGCAGGCATCAACCCCGTGGTGTGTATCAATGCGTTCCACACCGATACCAAGGAGGAGATCGCCATGGTGCGAAAGGCAGCCGAGGCAGCCGGGGCACGTTGTGCGCTGAGCGAACACTGGCTCAAGGGTGGTGACGGTGCCCTGGAGCTTGCCGATGTTGTTATGGAAGCCTGCAAAGAGAAGAACGACTTCAAATTCCTTTACCCGACGGAAATGAAGCTGCGAGAGCGGGTCGACAAGATTGCCAAAGTGGTCTATGGAGCCGATGGCGTGGCATGGAGCGCGGATGCCGAAGCCAAGGCCAAGATGCTCGAGGCCAATCCTAAATACAATGAATATGCCACCATGATGGTGAAGACCCATCTGAGCTTGACTCATGACCCGACCATCAAGGGTACCCCTAAAGGATGGACCTTGCCCATTCGCGACGTGTTGATTTATTCGGGGGCGAAGTTCCTTTGCCCGTGCGCTGGCACGATAAGCCTGATGCCGGGTACCAGTTCGGACCCAGCCTTCAGAAGGGTGGATGTTGATACGAAGACCGGCAAGGTACAAGGGCTCTTCTAGAAAGACGTAAGGGAGAGGGTACTGGCAAAATTTAAGAACGTCTCTCTGGCGATTGACGGTAGGAGAATACGAGCTGCCCCAGGGGCAAAGGTCCTGTGGGCAGCTCTGGATAACGGCATCTACATACCCAATCTTTGTGCTATTCGGGAGAGGAGCGAACCTTTTGCCTCCTGCCGTCTGTGTTTTGTGGAGATAGAAGGTAAGGATAACCCGGTTGCTGCCTGTACCACACTGGTAGCAGATGGGATGGTGGTTAATACCACGGGGCCAAAGGCATTGAGGCTAGCCCGTACTGCTCTGGAACTGCTCCTGGCCAGTCATCCCGTCGATTGTGCTAATTGTCTAAAGCATGGCTCATGTGAACTTCAGAAAATAGCCAGGCATCTCAAGGTAAAGCTCAAGACAAAAAGGTTCAGAAAGATCCTGCCCGAGTTGCCCATAGACTCCAGCAGTCCCTTATTCATTTATGACCCTAATAAGTGCGTGCTTTGCGGCAGATGCATCTGGGTATGCCAAGAGAAACTAGGGAAAGGGGTGATTGGCTTTGCCCACCGGGGCTTCCGGAGGCTGGTCACCACTTTTGGGGATGAGCCTGTGGGTAAGTCCCGCTGCCAGGACTGTAGCGAGTGTGTTGACGTTTGCCCTGTTGGTGCTCTGGTGTTCAAAGCCAGTTAGCTCGACCTAACCTCGATCTGAAGATTAAAGGATTTGACCCGGTCTTTGCTTATTCTGCATCGGGCTCGATTTTGACCAGCTACAGGAAGTTGTCTCGATAACTGGCCTTGAAGCCTCAACCATGGCCCTTCTTGGCCTAAAGGCAGACTGAATTACAATGACTCTCACCACCATCCTCAGACACTACCGTTTTTTGATAATTTGACCCGTGCTATACTATTCCTCACTATTCTGGGACAACCGAACTACTGCTGTGCCGGTTAGTCTAGGATCGTACATAACCGTCGCCTAGTAAAGTGAAAAGGAGGAAGCAATGTTAGAGGTATTCTTAACGGAGGAGCACAGAAAGTTCAGACAGGAGGTTCAGGACCTGGTAAAAAGCATACCACGGCAGCTCATACTGGACATGGACGCCGATAAAGTCGAGTTTCCCTACGAATTTGTCAGGGAAGCCGGCAGGAGAAACCTGTTGGGCATCAGGTTCCCCAAGAAGTATGGCGGCAGAGACCTTAAATGGGTGGATGAACTCATCGAAGTGGGGGAGGTCAACAAGCTCGGCGTGCCTTTTGCCTGCCTGGTTTCAGTTACGTCTATCGTCGGAGAAGGCTTAAATGTGTTTGGGACCGAGGCCCAGAAGAAGAAGTATCTCAAACCCCTAATCGCCGGCACACAATGGGCTGGTGAGGCACTCACCGAGCCAAGAGGTGGCTCTGATTTCTTCGGTGCCACCACCGTGGCTCGCAAGAAAGGAAATTCTTATTATCTCACCGGACAGAAGCGCTTTGTCGTCGGCTCGGAAGGCGCCGATTTCTTTCTGGTATTTGCCGTCACAAACCCCGGAGCCGGCCGTGACTCACTCAGCGCCTTCATCGTTGAAAGGGAGATGGGTGTGGAGGTAAAGCATGTCTACGGCCTGATGGGCTGCCGCGGCACAGGCACAGGTAGATTGGTCTTTCGCGATGTGCCGGTGCCCGAGGAAAATCTGCTTGGGAAAGAGAACGAAGGGGCAAGAGTATTTTATAAATTGATGGTGCCAGAGAGGCTCCTCGGTGGTGGAGTGGCTGGCTCCAGGGCTATTCTGGAAGTGGCTGCCCGCTATGCCAACAAAAGGAAGGCCTTCGGCCAGACCATAAGGAATTTTGAAGGAATAAACTTCAAGATAGCCGACTGCATCACCAAGCTCGACGGCGTCAGTGCACTGGCATACGCCGTGGCCAAGACTATCGATGATGGGGTGGGAACCGCGGGCTATCAGAGGAGGCTGGTGTCTGAGGTGAAGAAACTGGCTACCCAGACACACTGGGAAGTGGTCAACGATGCCATGCAGATCCTCGGTGGTATCGGTTATACCAATGTCTACCCGGTGGAACGGGCACTCAGAGAAGCCAGACTTATCATGATCTGGACCGGTAGCAACGAGATAATGAACTTAATAATCCAGCATGAATACTATAAGGAAATGCTGGCTAAGGCAATCGAGGGCAGAGATATTGAAGCCGATGTTCCTCTTACTCCAGCAGAGTTGTCCGAGGAAAGGATCTACGAATCAGAACCAATAACTACTGCCCCATAGTATTACTGTTACGGAAGAGGAGCCAATTTATGCATATCATCGAGGCCGTGAATAGGCGTAAGAGTATCAGGGGCTACAAACCTGACCCTGTGCCCAAACAGGTCTTGGAGCAGATACTGGAAGTGGCGAGCCATGCCCCATCCGCTATGAATACGCAGCCCTGGGAATTCGCGGTACTTACCGGTGAGGTCCTGGAAAATGTGAGGCGCAGCAACGTTGACTTGCTGAGATCGGGAGTGCTGCCCAATGCCGAGCACGTGGTTACCAGCTGGCCGAAAGAGAGCGTCTACCGCGAGCGTCAGGTGAACCTTGCCAAGCAGCTTTTCCAGCTTATGGACATACCTAGGGAGGACACAGAGAAGAGGGCCAAATGGCTGGAGCGGGGATTCCGTTACTTCGACGCGCCGGCGGCGATCATCATCTTCACTGACCGCTGCCTGACCGAAAGCGGGCCACTGCTCGACATCGGCGCTGTGATGCAGACTATCTGTCTTGTCGCTCTAGACTTTGGACTGGCGACCTGTATCGAAGACCAGGGAGTAGCTTATCCCGAGGTATTGAGGAAATACGCCCGAATACCCGAGTCCAAGCGGATAATAGCCGCCATAGCCATCGGCTATCCTGACTGGGATTTCCCCGCCAATAGGGTGGAAAGTGAGCGAGAGCCTATTGGCAAAGTCACTACTTGGCTGGGTTTCGACTAGGCAGCTACTTCTAAATGGTCGCGGCGATACTCGCTGAACAACACCAGAAAGAGAAGTTACTTTCGACCCAGAACTGAGCCAATAAAATCTCTCTGGCCGCGGGCAAAGTCACCTACAGCCATTTCGCGTTTTCCTTCTAGCTGGACCTGGCTAAGCCCCAAGATACCCTGCCTGGTTACCACCCCGACCCCCGGCTGCTCTGCCAAGGCAATTACCTTCCCTATTTCTCCGTTCCCCCCGTCTCCTAGAGGAATGGCTCTGTTGATTTTGAGTCGTTTCCCTTGACACCAGGTATAGCAGCTCGGCCAGGGGTTGTACGCCCTCACCATCCGCCAGAGCTCCAGCGCAGAAAGTTGCCAATCAATCTCGCCATCGTTACTGGTTATCAACTTACTGTAGGTAGCCCGAGACTCTTCCTGAGCTTGTGGTTTGAGTTCGCCCTCAAGCCATCTGGGCAAGGTCTGCAGCAGGAGCCTGGCTCCCACATCGGCCAGCCTAGCGCTAAGCGAGCCCGTGGTATCCATGAAGGAAATCCCTACCTTTTCCTGAGCCAGAATCGGCCCAGTGTCCAAGCCAGCCTCCATTAACATTATGGTAACACCAGTGAGTTCATCTCCACAGAGAATGGTATTGGCAACTGGAGACGGACCTCGATGTCGCGGCAACAATGAAGCGTGAACGTTAAGACAGGCAAATCTAGGCAGGCAGAGCACTTCCGGCGGAAGAATAGACCCGAAGGCTGCCACGACTATGACTTCAGGCTGAAAGCTGGCCAGCTCCTTCACCACCTCGCTTGACCTAAAAGTCTCGGGTTGAATGACCGGTATCTGTCGCTCCAGCGCTAGTTTCTTCACTGGAGGGAAAACGACTGGGCGCCCCCTGCCGGCCGCTTTATCGGGCTGGGTATAAACCGCGAGGACCTCATATGAACCCCGAAACAAAGATTCCAGTATGGTCACTGCAAACTGCGGCGTGCCCATAAAAACGGCGCGGACTGTCATAGTTGAACTATTTTTCATTAATTTTTTAATTATGTCAAACATCTCCTAGCGAAGCTCTGGCGAAACCTGATACCCTATAAGGGTTAGCAAGTAACAACTGGCAACTTATTAAATCTTAGCCAATCCTCAATACTTCTTTCAGCTCTCTCCATGGTTGAGCGTTGTTGGGAATGGGGATAGATTGGAATCAGCAAAAGATATCTGGCAGAGTGCCCTCGGCAAGCTGCAAATTCAGGTTAGCAAGGCAAATTACACAACCTGGCTTAGCGATAGCCAGGGGCTGAATTGCCACGACAACGTATTTGTCGTCGGTGTCCCCAATGTTTTTGTCGCCGAATGGCTATCCAAACGCCTTTATCCCCTGGTCAGGAAGACCCTAGTTGACATTACCGGTAGGGATGTAGACGTCCGGTTCGAGATCCACAATCGCCAACAACTGGCGACTAGCCCTTTGATTGCTCAAACCGATGGCGGGACAAGCACCAAAGCCACGGCCTATAGGTTTAATCCAAAGTATACCTTTGATAACTTTGTTGTCAGCGACTCTAATCGTTTGGCTTATGCTGCCGCTGTGGAGGTGGCCGAAAACCCGGGAATTAGTTACAACCCCCTCTTCGTTCACAGCAGCACCGGGCAAGGCAAGACTCATTTGCTGCATGCGATCGGTCATCTAACGACGAACAATGGGCTGCAAGCAACCTATATTACCGCCGAGCAATTCGCCAATGACTTTGTACTAGCGGTGAGAGAAAAACAAGTTGACAGGTTCCGCAGCAAATTCAGAAACATACATATCTTTCTATTCGACGATGTCCATTTTCTGCTCGACAAGAAACAAACATTGCAGTGTTTCTTCAACACCTTCAACGAGCTGTACAGCAACAACAGGCAAATCGTCATCGCGGGCGACTGTGCTCCCCAAAATATGCATCCGCTTAGCAGCAAGCTAAAATCACGCCTTGAGGGCGGACTTGTGGTGGAGTTACAACCACCTGACT
>JAOUDT010000075.1 GCA_029859145.1 Dehalococcoidia bacterium | reverse complement strand
GGGCATCTAATGATCGCGCCCTATCGGCACATAGCGAATTTACAGGACTTGACGGATGAAGAAGCGAAGGAACTCTTTGACGTTATCAAGAAAGGCTTGGGGCTTCTAGAAGAGACAGTGAAGCCGGCTGGCTTCAATATTGGCTTGAATGTGGGCAAAGTAGCTGGAGCCGGTATAGTGGGGCATGTCCACACTCACATAGTCCCAAGGTGGCAGGGTGACACTAACTTTATGCCGGTATTGGCTGATACCAAAGTCGTATCGGAAGCCTTGAGTGGCACATACAAGAAGCTGAAGGCGAAGTTATAGCATAGTAGCCAGACTCTATTGAGAACGTTCGACGCCTCTTCCTACGGCCAAAACAAGACTGTCGGATACACAGTAGTCTAGGAACACAAAGATATTCATCATGTATCTCATTATTCTCCTTGGGATTGTCAGCCTGTTCGGGGATATAACCTACGAAGGGGCTAGGAGTGTTGCTGGGCCCTACCTGGCTACACTGGGCGCGAGTGCTAGTGTTGTCGGCTTGGTAGCCGGTATCGGCGAATTCTTTGGTTATGCTCTGCGTCTGGCCTCTGGCTATCTTGCTGACCGGACTAGGGCATATTGGCCTTTGACTTTTATTGGCTACGGATTGCTCTTGTCCATTCCCCTGCTGGCATTCGCTGGCTATTGGCAGCTTGCTGCTGTGCTTATCATTTTGGAAAGAATTGGGAAGGCAATAAGAAGCCCAGCAAGAGATACCATGCTTTCTTATGCTGCAAAAGGGGTTGGGAGGGGCTGGGGGTTTGCTGTTCACGAGGCGTTGGACCAGATCGGCGCCATCATCGGTCCTATCGTCTTTTCCCTTGTTTTACTTTTCCATGGTGACTATCATGAAGGTTTTACCTTGTTATGGATACCCGCCCTGCTAAGTCTGGTCGTTCTAGCCATAGCTAGGAAGAAAGTCCCTTCACCACAGAAACTTGAAGCGCCCGATGAGGCGGGCAAACAAGGCGACAAAGGTAAGCTTCCCCGAGTTTTCTGGTTTTACACTATATTCACCTTGGTGTCCGTGGCCGGATTCGCCAATTTCCAGTTAATTTCCTACCATCTCCATGTTGGAGGTATCGTCCCCGATGCTCAAATTCCCATAATTTACGCCATTGCTATGGGCGTGGATGCCCTGGCAGCGCTTGTCGTGGGCAAAACGTACGATAGAATTGGGCTTATATCGCTATTGGCAGTCCCTTTGTTAACCTTGACGATTCCCTTCCTGGCCTTTGCTCGTAGCTACAACCTGGTGCTAATGGGCATAGTATTATGGGGTATGGTCATGGGGATTCAGGAAACCATTATGCGTGCCGCCATCGCTGACCTAACATCTGTGGAGAGAAGAGGATTTGCCTATGGAGTCTTCAATACAGCGTTGGGAGCCGGCTGGCTTTTGGGGGGCGCCCTGATGGGGCCACTCTATGAGCTTTCTATCAACTACCTAATCCTGTTTGCCGTCATCACGGAGCTAATCTCAATTCCGCTATTCTTCTTGGTCAAAAGAGCAGCTAGCCTTTTGCCAAAGTGAAAACGGGCGGGAATCTCGAGAATCCGAACAGGATTGAAGAAGCAGGGATACTGACACTCTGTCTTCAGGTAGCTTGAGGATAGGAGCCAAGTATCTTGATGAATATGGTCTCCCTTTGCAGTTCTCTCATAGCTTCCTGGTAGATTTCGCCATCCAGGTGACCTTCAAAATCGGTGTAAAAGACATATTCCCAGGGCTTGGCTCGGTTCGGTCTCGACTCCAGCTTTGTTAGATTGATGTTTCTGGTGGCGAAGATACCCAAAATCCTGTATAGGGAGCCAGGTTTATGTTCAGTGGCGAAAACGAGCGATGTCTTGTTTCGTTGCGCGGGTCTGGCTTTTTGCTTGGATACGGCGACGAATTTTGTGTAATTATTGGCGCTAGTCTCTATTTCCGGCGCCAGAATCTCCAGGCCGTAGATATCGGCAGCCCTCTTGCTGGCTATAGCGGCGCAGTTCTTCAATCTTTTCTCCTTTATCATCTTGGCACTGCCCGCGGTATCGTAATTAGGCATAATTTCAACCTTCAGCCTACTTAGGAATTCATCACATTGGGCCAACGCTTGAGGATGGGAATAGATTGTTGTTATATCCGTCAATTTCTCTCCTGGCAAAGCCATCAGACAATGGCTCACTCTGAGAATGACTTCGGCAAATATGTTAAGAGGATACGTCAACAGCAAGTCGTAGGTCTCGTTGATACTGCCGGCTTGAGAATTCTCCAAGGGTACTACCCCGAATTCAGTTTTATCTTGCGACACGAGCTCAAAGACTTGGTTCAGCCGCATACACGGCGAAAAATCGATGTTCCTGCCGAAAAGCTTTGAGGCAGCATCCTCGCTGAAAGCGCCTCTTTCTCCCTGAAAGCCAACCTTGACCATGGACCTATTGCGAAGTATAGCCTGAACCATTGCGGACTTCCACTGCGGGTTTATCAGCCCTTCCAAAAATGACGAGAGAACATCATGAAAACGGTAAACAATTCTAGCCGCCCAAACCACATGCACATAATCAGGATGACCTTAGCTGCACCGGGAAGCCAGGCATAACTGAGGGAGGGGCCCACATCGGCCAAGCCGGGGCCGACATTTCCCAGAGTAGCAGCCACTGCTGAAATCGCTGTCTCTACGTTCAGGCCCAAGAAACTAAGTACCACTGAAGCGACAAGAGCAACGAGAACGTAAAGAAAGAGGAAAGAGATTATATCCCGGACTATTCCCTCTGGGAGAGGCTTTCGGTTGTATTTCAACGGGATCACAGCATTCGGGAAAATCGCTTTCCTCATCATCACCCTAGTGTGTTTGATCAGTGTTACGATTCGCACCACCTTTATTCCTCCACCGGTCGAGCCGCCACAAGCTCCGATGAACATCAGAGCGAGAAGCACCATTTTGGCACTGGAGTGCCACAAGCCGAAGTCGGCGGTGACAAAGCCGGTGGTAGTCATGATTGAGATTGCCTGAAACATTTCTTTTCTATATGAACCAAAGTCTTGCGCAAGTATTAATAGAAAGATGGCGGCTGCAATAATGATGATGTAAAGCCTGAACTCATCGTCTTTGATTGCCCTCCAGTTTCCCCGCAGAACATGGTAATGAACTATGAAGCTCATGCCAGCCAGGAACATGAAGACCATAATTATGTATTCGGCCACGGGATTGCCGTAAAACCCAATGCTTTCCACAGTGGGTGTGAATCCGCCGGTGGAAAGAGTCGAGAAGGAGATGCAAGTCGAGTCGAAAAGTGGCAGCCTAGCCCAAAAACAAAGGAGCACTATCTGGGCGGCGGTAAAACCGATGTAAATGGTCCAGAGTAGCCTAGCTGTGGTGCTGAATCTAGGGCGAATCCTTTCGGGCAACGGGCTAGGGAACTCGCGGTCAAAAAGCTGAGAGCCTCCTACCCCCAGTCTGGGCAGTATGGCAATAAAGAGGGCAATAACCCCCATTCCACCTAGCCATTGAGTTAGACTACGCCATAAGAGGACACTTCTCGGCAACGAGAAGAATCCTTCTATTGCTGGGCCTGTGAGGATGGTGGCCCCGGTGGTGGTGAAGCCAGACATGGCCTCGAAGAAGCCATCGAGAAAGCCTAGGCCCAGAAATACATAGGGGAGTGTGCCAAACAGGGCAACAAGAAGCCAGATGAAGGCTACTATGGTAAAGCCATCTGTACGCTCTATTTCCTTTGCGGTTTTGAATCCAAATTCAAGAATCAGTGCGACACCGAGAGTGAGCAATAGCGCATAAAGGTAAATGTACCAATTTGCCTCGCCATAATAAATAGCTACACATAAAGGGAGGATATAGGCTAAGGCAAAGTACTTTAGGAATGAGCCGGTTATGTGTAGGGTTAATCTTACCCTTTGGCGAACCATCTATTCATGAACTCGGTCCCCCTTTTGGCAACCTCCCGATTCACGATGAGAGTCAACCAGTCCTTGGGTCGTATCTCTTTATCGTCCCCCAGATATCTTTCCCCTCTTTGCACCACGAGGACCTTTATACCGAGTGGAGTTGCTAGCTCGGAAACACTTCGCCCGACACACTTCATGCCCTCTTCAATTTCTATTTCGAAGATATCTGCTCTCTCGAAAGATAGAAAGTCCTTGACATAAGGCTGTGAAATCAGGCGGTAGATGTGCCTGGCTGCTACCACGTCTGGGTTAACCTGTAGATTAATGCCCGCCTGTTTGAATGCTTCGGTATGCTCTGCAGCATCTACAAGAGAAATCACCCTTTTTACTCCCATTTCCTTGGCTATCATACAAATCATCAGGTTTTCTGAGTCGTCACCGGCGGCAGCCACAAAGGCATAGGCATTCCTGACTCTGGCCTCTTCGAGCGTGGACTTCTGGCCAGCATCCCCCGTGATGGCTACAATTTCAGAATTCTCCGCTATTGCAGTGCATTTGGCAGTGTCGCGGTCTATAACCACCACTTCATTCCCCTCTTTGGCAAGGAGCTCCGCTAGATTCTTCCCTATATCACTTAATCCTGCTATTACGATATACATTGCTTATCTTCGATAGCGAGCCAATTCTGCCATACTTTCAATGAATCGCGGAACTAATATTGAAAAAGGGGCTACAGATCAAGAAGCAAACAAACCTGAAAGTCAATCTAGAATGCTAGGCACTCTCCATTCGCGTACTTGCTTTTCCACACCTTTTTAGCATCGAGGGATTTTACCCTCCCCTAGTATACTTGTCAAGTACTGAGTTCACAAGGAGGCACTTTCCCTTCTTAACTCCCTCAGCCAGGTCAGCGATTTAAGCTCTCGCTGCACAATATACCTTATATACTGGCACAATGCTTGCTCCAATTCCCGGGATAGCTCCGGCGTTACTCTAACCCGCCTTGAAGTAGCATAATCACACCTTTGCCACAAACGAAGAACCTTCAAGGCTCCGACCGAAAGGGGAAAAGATGATTTTGCTGAGATCGTCTCATTTTGCTCGTAGGAGCGATTTTCTTCAGAATGACAGTGAGGGCACAGCAGCCCACCCTTGCTGGGGCTGAAGAAATTGACAACGGGCTTTAGGGGCGAATCACAGGTGACACATCGATGCAACTGGGGACGGTAGCCGAGGTAATGGAGAAGATGTAGCTCAAAATAACGTAATGCAGTCTCATTGCTGTCCGGCTGGCTCAACTGGTGCAAGGTATCTAGCAGCAAATCAAACAAAGGCCGATTCTCCCCACCGTCGACAGTGAAGGAATCAATAAGCTCCAAGACGTAAAGCCCGCAAGCCATGCGCCATAAATCGCTCTTCAAAGTCAGAAAACCATTGATCGTTTGGCTCTGGGTTACAATATCGAGATTGCGTCCTTTAGCCAGCAACATCAGGCTATGGGTCAATGGTTCTACGTTGCCGCCCAACTTGCTCTTGGGACGGCAAGCTCCCTTAGCTACTGCGCGCAGTTTGCCAAATTCTGGAGTGTAAATGGTGACAATCTTGTCGAATTCGCCCAGCTTGGTTTGTTTTAGAATGATGCCTTGTGTCTGATAATTCCGAGATGTACCCACCTTAAGCCGAAAACTCTACATGCTAAATGCCAGGCAAATTCAAGTATCTAATTAAAGTTCAAAGTTTTGTTCCTGACAAGGGCTCCGATTCCAGAGAGTGTCGTAGAGGCTCTCCCCGTTGCCGTCCCTTTTGCTATTATACCCCGTCAGCCCAACTACTGTAACCAAGAGCAGCCATTGGGTTCTTCACTCACAATTCCTTGGAGCGCTTCTCGGTGTGGTTCAACACCAGATTAATGGCGTTGGCCGCGCTAGCAAAGGAGTAGTAGACAGGCAACTCAGACGCAACAGCACCACGAATGGCAGCCAGAATGGCCTCGGCCTCTTCGGGCATAACACTGAGTTCAAGCACCATGACCAGTGGCTTGGGGAAGAATCCCCGCTCTACGGGGAAGCTCGTCATTACCAGATTCCTGACCCAGGTGTCTGAGATCCGAGATGTTGTGAATTGACCCGTCCTGACAAATATAACTAGGAAATCAATTCCTTCCCACCTGGATAATATATCCAGTGTTTTGACTACGCCCTCAACGTTCATCATGGCCTGCGAATAATCCACAGGGTTTCGCAAGATATTGCCTGCGACGGGAGTAAACTCTCGTATCTGCGCGACGATATCCGGGGGGATTGGAGGGACTTTTAGCCCTCTGCTTTCAAACTCATCGGAGATTAGGACACTGGCTCCCC
>JAOUDT010000074.1 GCA_029859145.1 Dehalococcoidia bacterium | reverse complement strand
GACGATTGTCTCATTCACCAGACCGATTCCTCTAAGGTAACCGGGGATAAGAGCCCAAAGTGCTCCACCAAGCATGCCTAAAAGCATCATTAAAGGCAACAAGATCCATGCAGGCAAATTTTGGAAAGTAAGCGCACCCCAGGTCGCGAAGGCCGCACCGATGTATAGCTGCCCTTCACCGCCAATATTGATCAGCCCAACCCGCCAGGGTACTGCGACCGCCAGGGCAGTGATCAATATGGGGATCATTGTGACGATGACTTCGGAAAATCCGTAGGTGCTGCCGAGCGTAAAACTGAACATGTCCTTAAGTGCTTGAAACGGATCTTTACCGTAGATCGTCACGATCAGCCCAAAGAGAAAAAGTGCCAGCAGAATCAGTAGCAAATACCGAACTACAACATTATTCAGTATCTTTCGGTAAGTATCAGCTCTTTGCGGCATGTTGAACCCCGGAACCTGTCATCAGATGGCCGACTTCGTAGATATCCGTTTCTTCGGGTTTGAACTCCCCCACAATTTTCCCACCATAGAGTACGATCAAGCGGTCGCCGAGCGTAAATAACTCGTCCAGGTCTTCTGAAACCAGCAGAACGCCTGCGCCGCTCTCGCGTGCCTGGACAAGCGCCTGACGCGCGGCAATGGCGCTTTGCACGTCGAGTCCGCGCGTAAGATAAGATGCAATGATTAGTTGCGGAGCGTGAGTCATCTCGCGTAGGATGACCATTCGCTGCAGATTTCCACCAGAAAGTGATTTGGCCAGTGCGTACCAAGTGACAGCGAGTCCCAGCCTTTTTTCAGTCCCTTCAGCATCTGCCTTTACGGCCTGCCAGTCCATTGACAAACCGCCCCGCCGTGCGTAGCGCCGTGTTTTGGTCAGGGCCATATTCTCCAGCACCGTCATGAAGGGCACTGATGCCATGCTCAACGGATTCTCAGGGATAAAAGCAACACCATTTTTTCGCATGGTCTGGATGGAGTGATTGGTGAGGTCGTTGCCATACAGAAACTTCTGGCCTTTTGTGCACAATTCCATGCCGAGTACAACGTCACACAGTTCTTTCTGGCCATTGCCTGAAACCCCGGCCACGCCCACAATTTCACCGGGATAGATCTTCAGGTTAATCCCTTTCAGGCTGGTACCGATGCCCTCGCCGTGTGTTTCCACACCCCGCAACTCCAACAGAGGTTCCAACGCTTTGTCCGCACCATCTCTGGGATTGATCCTTAGCTCTGCCAGCGCTTTACCGAACATTAAGGCTACCAGCTTGTCTTCGCTGGCTTCCGCTCGTAGCATAGTTCCGACAACGCGGCCTTTGCGCATCACTGAAATACGGTCTGCGCATTCGAACACATCTTTCATTTTATGGGTAATCAGGATAATGGCGTAGCCATCTTTGCGCAGATTGTCCAACACGCCGAACAAAGCCTCCACCTCGTGTGGAGCAAGCACGCGCGTTGGCTCATCGAGAATCAGCAGGCGCGCATCGGAAAGCAACAGTCTCAGAATTTCGACCTTTTGCTGTTCGCCAATGGAAATCTGCGACACCAAAGCGTGCGGATCAACTTTCAGATTGTAGCGTTCCGAGATTTCGACGATGCGCCGGTCAATCTCTTTCCGGTTCAACACCGCCTTCAGTTCTGGCAGAAACAGGGCGATGTTTTCTGCTACGCTGAACACCGGGATCAGTTGGAGTTCCTGGAACACCATGCCAATGCGCACGTTTCGAGCGTCGTGCGGCGATGCGATGGAGATAGGCACTGAGTTAAGCAGAATTTGGCCTGCATCGGCGTGGTAAAAGCCGTACAGAATTTTCATTAAGACGCTTTTGCCTGCGCCATTCTCCCCCAATAACGCATGCACCTCTCCGCCATAGATATCTAGGTCCACGCGATCATTGGCAATCACACCGGGGAATGATTTGGTGATTCCGCGCAGAGCGACCAAGGGCCCCTGGACGCTTTGCGAACCATTCAATTTGGACATCGGCTTGGTTCCAGCAAAATCAAGTGTTTCCGGGGCGAAAAGACCCGGTGTTTTATTGTACAAGATTGAGAAGGTTTACGTAAGCGTAGAAAGTGGGGGTCTTTACAAGCGAATTGAAGGTAGATAATACGCAAGCCGACCCCGTATTTTGTACGCGGTCGGACACAAAACAGGAACTTTGGTTTTCATTCGATTAAGCCTTGCTCGCGGGCATAGCGCACCAGTTCCACACGACTGTGCAGTCCCAACTTTGCTAAGAGATTGGCGCGATGGCCTTCTACTGTACGCGTGCTGATGTTCAGCTCCTCACCAATCTGACGATTTGTGTATCCCTGCACGATCAATTTGAGAATCTCTTTTTCACGATGTGTGAGCGGTTCAACCGACTCTGGCAAAGTGGCTGTGGGCTTTATTTCATCGCTTAACAATACTCGCACCATAGATGGATCTACATACAAGTCACCACCTATGATTGCACGGATGGCAGAGATCAATTCGGTCTCTGCGGCGCGTTTAAGAATATAACCTGCAGCGCCAGCTCTGATGGCTTCTCGCAACAGGGCTTCATCCTCATGAACCGTCAGGATCAAGATGCGCAGGTCAGGGAATTGAGATTTGATCTTCTTGGTAACGCAAATACCGTCTAGATCAGGCATGCTTATGTCAAGAACAAGAATATCCGCGTTGGATCTGCCTGCCAATTCGATAGCCTCGTAACCGCCCGTTGCTTCACCAACCAGTTCCATGGACGGCTCGGAGTTAAGCAAAGCACGCAACCCAGTGCGTACAATGGCATGATCATCGGCAATCAGGACCTTAATCACTGCAGGGAACCTCGATTCTTACGGTTGTGCCCTTTCCTAGCGAGCTTTCGATCGTGAACTCTCCACCCAGCATCTCGACTCGTTCTCTCATCCCGAACAAGCCGAGATGGTTTTCCATGGTGTAAGACATAGGAATGAACCCAACACCATTATCTTCAACAACCGCAATCACACGACCATTTTGCATACTTAGGAGCACATCCACTCTGGTAGCCTGCGCATGAAGGACGACATTCGTTAGAGACTCCTGCACAATGCGAAACAGGGTAGTCTCTACCTCGATGGGCAGCCGTTTTTCATGCAATTCAACGGTCTCGAACTCAACTTGAATACTATACCGTCGACTAAACTCACCTAGGAACTGCTGTAAGGCAGTGATCAAACCAAGATGATCCAGGCTAGCAGGCCGTAAATTGACGGCCAACCGATGCAGATCGTCTTGTATTGTATTAACGGCGTGCTTTAATTCGACAATTCGAGTATGGACAGCTTCTGGCTTTTCGGCATCCCGCTCCAGTAGGCCAAGTTGCATCATCAGAGCAGCCAGCACTTGCCCCGATCCGTCATGGAGTTCGCGGGATAAGTACAACCTTTCTTCTTCTTGAGCTTTCATCAGGCGTTGGGAGAGCGCATGGAGCTGTCTATTGGCTTTGTTACGCTCGATCGTAGCGGCTGCCAGAATCAGTGATGTCAGGGAGACCACCGCCAGGAACGTTTGTAATAAGATCAGGCTTTCATTTCTCGACCCAAAGGAGAATGGTCCCACTCCCTGGACTGTTCCCCAAATGGCAATTCCTGAAACCAGCAGGATGGCGATTGTGGCACCGTGCTGACCAAAACGCAAGGCAGCCCAAATCGTAAAGGGGAAAATAGTATAGATCAATGCGCGATGGAAGACTTCGACAGGAGGTAGGCTGCTGAAGACATAATAGGTTACCAAGATAATCGATACTAAGAGTACTGCTCCTTCAACATATGTAGATTTCTTGTACCGCGAAGGGGCAGTGGCAATCCAGACTAACAGCAACGGTGCAATCACCAGCGCACCAAGCAGATCGCCAATCCACCACGTTGACCAGACTGCGCCGAATTCGTACGATGTTACAGAGCCCGCCAGAATTAACACCATAGTTCCGATGGTGGCCCCAATGGCTGTGCTGAATACGGCAGAAACCGCTAGCCCGACTACATCACGGATGCGATCAATAGGTTTGTGGAAACCGACAAAACGTTTCAGAAAATAAACCACAGCCAACGCTTCTAATGTGTTGCCGAATGCTATCCCTAGAGCAATATTCAATTGACCGCCATCGATCAAAAAGCCAAACAATACACCAAGGAAAACTCCGGGCCAGAGCTTGTACCCAAAGATCAGTAAGGCGGCCAGGGCGATTCCTGTAGGGGGCCAGACCGGTGAAGTATTCATTTGCAGAAAAGCCATCTCCAGTCCAAGCCGGGCAGCTAATTGATAGACCACAGCTAGGATGGCGATCTTAAGTAAATACATCGCTACAGTTTTAATTTTTGAGAAAATGGGTTCTGGTATATTGAAAGCCATCATATAATAGCGACCTTTCCCCAGTAATTGATCCGCCTCTTACGCTAATGCTACGGCTATGATTGCTTCAGGAGCAGGCGATCGGTATCCTGAAGCGCTACGCGGTCATACTTAATAATACTCCTTCCGCAATTTTTCAATCAATATCAGGTATAAACACTGTTAGTAGGAAGAGCGCCGCAACTAGAATCCAATGGTTTTTTGCTGGACACCGATGACGTGATTTATCGCCTACTGCCTCACAGTACTTCGCCCAATTGGTAGCAACATAACGAATTGTTGAGTCAGGACATAGTGCTAGGAGGACTCTTAATTTGGTTTCGGGTTGGGCACTTTTACAAGCCCGCTTCTTTTCTTAGTATCTTAGCCTTGTTTGTGCTCTCCCAAGGGAGGTCGAGGTCTTCCCTGCCAAAATGACCGTAGGTAGCAGTTTGCCGGTAAATGGGGCGCCGCAGATTGAGGGTCCTTATGATGGCCTCAGGACGAAAGTCGAAATGCTTGTTTACCAGATCCGCTATGACTTCATCGGGGACTTTTCCCGTGCTGAAGGTCTCTATGGACAATGACAGGGGGTGAGCCTTCCCGATAGTATAGGCAACCTGAAGCTCGAGATAATCGGCAAGTCCAGCGGCTACGATATTTTTGGCGACATATCTGGCCATATAGGCAGCGGAGCGGTCCACCTTGGTAGGGTCTTTGCCCGAAAAGCAGCCCCCACCGTGTCCGCAGGCACTGCCGTAAGTATCAGCAATGATTTTGCGCCCGGTAAAACCGGTATCGCTCACAGGACCGCCAATGACGAATTTGCCGGCGCTGTTAACGTAGCATTCAGTCTTCTTATCCAGCAGTTTCCCGAGAATGGTCTTTTTGATCACCTGCTCTATAAGGTCGTGCTCAATGATATCGCGTTTCACCCTGGGGTCATGATGGGCAGCCAGGACAACAGAAACCACTCTCTTGGGTATTCCGTGACTATACTCTATGGTTACCTGAGACTTACCATCAGGTCTCAAATAAGGTATGGTCTTGTCCTTTCTTACCTGAGCCAGTCTCTGGCATAGCTTGTGTGCCAGTACAATAGGCAAAGGCATGAGCTCAGGAGTCTCTTTACAGGCAAAGCCAACCATCATTCCCTGGTCACCAGCACCAGTCCTATCCAAAACCTTATCGGTTGCCACTTCCGTTCGTGCTTCCCAAGATTGGCCGACCCCTGCAGCGATGTCCCTCGACTGTTCTTTGATCGACGTGATGACCCCACAAGTCCGGTAGTTGAAGCCATACTCAGGTTTGGTGTAGCCTACTTCCTTGATCACCTGGCGCACAATTTCAGGAATTTCCACATAGCAGTCGCAGGTAATCTCACCCAGAACTATGACCATGCCCATGGCTACCGAGACTTCGCAGGCTACATGGGCGAAGGGGTCGTGTTTCAGTATAGCGTCCAGGATAGCGTCTGAAATCTGGTCGCATAGCTTGTCAGGATGTCCCTCAGTGACTGATTCCGCAGTGGCCAAATAAGAATCCGATTGATTAAAGCTATTGGGCATTCTTGCTCCTTTCTATGTTCCTTCTTCCCAGCTTTCGAGGTATTTCTTTTGCTTCTTTGTCAATCTATCAATGCTGATATTCATGGAGGCGAGCTTTAGTCTGCCTACCTCTTGATCAATTTCCTCGGGGACAGGATAGACGGAGGGCTTGAGTTTGCCCTTCATCTTGTTGAGGTACTCCAGACATAGAGCTTGGTTGGCGAAGCTCATGTCCATAACGCTAGCTGGGTGTCCCTCGGCAGCAGCCAGATTGATTAGCCTGCCCTCTCCTAACAAATAGATGCGTCGCCCATCGCCTAGAGTATACTCATCGATGGAAGAGCGTATTCGCTTCTTCAATTTGGCCAAACCTTCCAGAGCC
>JAOUDT010000073.1 GCA_029859145.1 Dehalococcoidia bacterium | reverse complement strand
AGGCCAACCACCGTGCCGCAGTCATAGGCAGAGGTGCCTTCACCCGGAGCAGTTACCTGGCCACCATCTGTGCTGTCTATTGTAAGGTCGTAGCTCAGTAGCGCAAAATTGGCGGTCACATTCTGAGCTTGATCCATGGTGATACTGGTTATGGCAGAGTAGGGATCGCTGACGTTGGCGCCGGTCCAGCTAACGAACTCGTAACACTCATCCGCCACGGCCTCTATGGTAACCACCGTTCCATCGGCAAAGATCGGCCCACCGGAGACAATTACCTGGCCGCCTTCACTACTTGAGGTGCCGAGATACCACTCGGCAAGGCCACCACAGCCGGCACCACCATCACAGCTTACTATCGCGGTAATCAAGGCTACCGCAATGAGAAACATGCTGAGTCGTTTCACATAACGGTATGTCTTCGAACGAGTCATTGTCTTCATAGGTCACCTCCATGTATTTGTAGTGCGTCGGTTTTTCCGAAATTACGGCCTGTGAAGGCGGACTAGTCGATGCCCAAAGTGAGGTGGATATAGACTCTGCCACTACACGCAACTGCTGACTTCCTCAATCTGCCAGTGATACAGACTAAAACAAGACTGGCCCCGTCCTGGGCTCTGGTTCTAACAAGAGTGTTTCTAAAGGTACTAGTGTATCATATTTCAGGGAGTTGTCAATAGCTTTTTTTGATTCTTCAGGATTTCACGTAATTTCCCGCACGGTCGGCAAAAAAATCCAGAGATCGGGTGAGATGTGCTATAAAATATACCTGTCTGGGAGAGATATCAGTCCGATGTTACATTACCTGGTGTTTACCGATTTGGATGGCACGCTTCTGGATTCCGAAACTTATTCCTACCAAAAATCGCTGGCGACGATAGACCGACTTAAGGAAACGGGCATACCTATCATATTTTGCTCAGCCAAGACCAGGGCAGAACAGGAAGTATATCGGCGTGAGTTGGGCCTGTTTCACCCTTTCATAGTGGAAAACGGAGGCGCTATCTTCATCCCCCGAGCATATTTCCCCTTTTCGTTCGATTATCACAGAGATGTGAACCACCTTCTGGCCATCGAGCTGTCAATCCCTCGCAGCGGAGTCAGGAAATTGCTGGCTAAGATTGGCAGAGAGAATGACTTCCGATTCCGGGGTTTCGGGGATATGAGTGCTGCCGAGGTAGCCGAAATAACAGGTTTGAATCTAGAATCTGCCAAACTAGCCCGGCAAAGAGAATACGACGAACCAGTGGAGTTTGACCGCTCGGAAAGGAAGCACTTAGTTAAGTTCCTGACGAAGCTCGAGGAAGCCAACCTTAACTGGTCTCATGGCGGACGGCTGTATCACGTCATGGGAGGTGGCGGGAAAGGAAAAGCAGTGGAAGTCCTAAGTGGCTTGTATCGCAAAATGTGGGGGAAAATAAGAACCGTTGGGCTGGGCAACGGTTCGAATGACCTACCCATGCTTTCGCAGGTCGACATACCCGTCCTGGTACAGAAAAGAGACCATAGTTGGGAAGATATGAATTTGCCCCGCCTGCGCAGAGTCCGAGGGGTTGGCCCCGAGGGTTGGAGTAGAGCAATCCTTGAGATATTCGGAGGTTGACGTGCAGCTCAGAGACACATGGACAGATGTAAAGCCTCTGAAAACATGGTCTTTCAAAGGTAACAAGTTGGCCTGCAGGTTTTGACAATAACCGCACGTCTGGTATTATGCTCTGAAGGAGTAAGGTATGTTCATCGAGAGCCCCAGGTACACAGAACGTTTCGGTTCAGTGAGAATGAGCCATGTGCAGAGGGTGATATCCTTGGATTCAGGGATGAAACGAAGGCCACGTTCCCGTGGGACCATAGGAGTAAGACAGATAGATGAGGAGACTATTCGAGATTTTGAGGACAGAATGGCAGTCGTTATCCCGACCAAAGATGAGAAACTGAGGCTGCTGGAAGGGGTGATCAGCGGTGTGCCCCACGATTGCCTGGTAATAGTGGTCTCCAACAGCCAACGGGAAAGGGTGGACAGATTCAGAATGGAAGGCGATATTATAGACCAGCTTTGTCGCTTTACCCTTCGCCAGGCCCTGATTGTTCATCAGAAAGACCCTGCTATCGCCAGAGCAGCCATGGAGGCCAACTATAATGACCTCCTGGATGAGCGTGGATTGGTCCGTAATGGCAAAGGCGAAGCCATGATAATAGGATTACTTGTAGCCAAGGCTGCGGGCAAGGAATATGTCGGCTTCATTGATGCTGACAACTACTTCCCAGGGTCGGTGCTGGAGTATGTGAGGAACTATGCCGCCGGCTTCAGCCTGGCACAGTCTCCTTACAGTATGGTGAGAATATTGTGGAGATATAAGCCCAAGATCTCGGCCGGGCTATACTTTAGAAAGTGGGGAAGGATATCGGAGATCACCAACAAATACCTGAATAGCCTGATATCTACAAAAACTGGGTTTGAAACCGAGGTTGTAACAACGGCTAATGCCGGCGAACACGCCCTAAGTATGCAGCTGGCGGAAATCCTGCCATTTGCGTCGGGATATGCCGTGGAATCGCAAGAGTTAATATCTTTATTCGAAAACTTCGGCGGCATCCTGCCCACCAAAGAATCAAAGGTGATAGAGCAAGGAATAGATATACTGCAAATTGAGACCAGAAACCCACACCTGCATGAAGAAAGAGGAAACCAGCACCTTAACGACATATTACTGTCCTCAATGAGCACCATTTACCACTCACCCTTGTGTGACAAGGAGGTGAAGCAGGCGATTCTGGCTGAGTTGATTGGCCAGGGGATTCTCAAGGACGGGGAGTCGCCCTCTCCTGTTCATATCAATTCTCCGCTAAACAAGGTGAAGGTCGATAGGTTCGTAAACGTTATAAGAAAAGATCTCGATAAACACCACGTGCTACGCTGAATCCACCTGCGAAAGTCTTCCGATTTTAGTGGAAACCCGCTGAACCAAATTGAATCTATCGGAGCCTTCGAGAGTCCCTGTGACTTTTGGGCATCGAATAAAGTCGCAATCTCAGGATGATACCTTGCCCGGCCCGATATTCTTACCTGGCCAGATTTTGGTTCCTTTGGAGAGCTCACTTCCTCTGCCAACCAGTACATCATCACCTAGAATGGAGCCATCCAGAATTTCGCTCTCCTCACCGACCCGACAACGGCAGGCAACCAGGCAATTCCTCAACTTGGCTCCCCTGCTAATTTGACAGCCCTGCCATAATACCGCCCCTTCCACTACAGCGCCTTCTTCTATACGACATCGTGCCCCCAATACGGCAGGCCCCTTCACTATGGAATTCCTGTCAATAAAACAGCCTTCGCCGATTATTGCTGGCCCCTCAATTTGAGCTGAAGAATGAACAAAACTCTCCCCTTCAAATTCAATACCCCTATTGCCTACATGCCGTCGGAGCAAATCGTGATGCAACTTCAAATACTTGTCTGGCGTGCCTATGTCAATCCAGTAATCCTGAAACGGATAGCCATATACAACCTGTCCCTCTTCCAGAAGCGGCGGGAAAACGTCACGCTCGAACATGGAGAACGTATTGGGGGCTATGTGATTCAAAATATCAGGTTCCAGGATATAAATACCGGCGTTAATCATATTCGTAGTTACCTTGTCTCGACTCGGTTTTTCTATGAAACGTCTGACCCTGCCCTCGCTATCAGTCTCCACTACTCCATAAATAGTAGGGTCATCTACCGGTGTCAATGCCAGACTGGCCATGGCTTTGCTTTTGCGGTGCAGCCGCAGCATCGCGCTCAGGTCAATATCGGTGAAAATATCCCCATTAAGAACAACGAATGAATCGTCCAGGAATCTTTCGGCATTTTTCACTGCTCCGGCTGTTCCTAGAGCGAGATCTTCTATCGAGTATGTCAACCTGACACCAAGCCTGCTGCCATCGCCAAAATAGTCCTGGATCTGCTCAGGTGACTTCCCGACAGCGAGAACTATGTCAATAACATTATGCTTTTTCAGATAGCCAGCGAGGTGCTCAAAGAAGGGGCGGTTCAACACGGGAATCATTATCTTGGGAGTGTTACAAGTAAGGGGACGCAGCCTGGTCGCTTCCCCACCAACCAGAATGACAGCCTTCATCATACGTAAATCTACCCTACACTGAGCACATGCGTCAATCTCTCCAAATAAGGGGCAAAATTTGCCACCATTTTTCTTCTGTGTTACTTTTCCCTACTAGGAGGTTGTTGAGATCTACTGGGTGTCTGTGTCTCGTAAATCGGACAGCTACAGGATCTGTCAGCCGGATTACTTCAGAGTAAGGAGGGAATATGGAGGTCACGATTAGGAAAACAAAGGTGTCTATAATCCAGGCGGATATCACCAAGCAAGCCACCGAGGCCATCGTTAACGCTGCCAACCCCAGCTTAATGGGTGGCGGAGGCGTAGATGGGGCAATTCATCGCGCCGGCGGACCAGCGATATTACAGGAATGCAAGAGAATCGTTGCCCGGCAGGGAAAACTGCCTACTGGCAAAGCTGTGGTGACCACGGGGGGAAATCTCAAAGCCCGGTATGTCATACACACGGTGGGGCCCATCTGGCACGGTGGTGGCGGAAACGAAGGCGAACTTCTGAGAAGCGCCTATTACGAATGCCTGAAATTAGCCTCTGTGAACAAATTGGCCAGCATTTCATTCCCTTCCATAAGCACGGGAGCCTACGGCTATCCTGTGGGTGAAGCAGCTGAAATAGCGGTAAGCACAGCCGTCTCGTTTCTCAAGGAGCAAGCGACGTCTCTTAGAGAGGTCGTGTTTGTCGTCTTCGATTCCCGCACTTACCAAAGCTATTGCTCCGCTCTTCAAGTCTACCTTGACGGCTCGAAAGCGTAACAAAAGGAAACCTCACGCGATAGCCACCGGAGAAGGCTGGGATTTGTTAGCCGCCGAAAAAGAGCGAAGTATTGAGAAAAACGGAGTTGACCCCTTTTACGTGAAGAAGCCTTCAGGGTCGAATAGCCTTAATAGAGTCACTTCCTCTTTGGTCACTGGTTGAGCCTCTTTTAGACTGGTACTGACCTTCAGTTCCCAGCCGACTTTGTCTCTTATCTCCCCTATGATTTCTTCTATTGCCTGTTTTGGTCTGGCTGGAACATATTCGGTCAAGGTGAAGGTTTGGTCCCCGCCAATCTTTTCAAAAACGCCTACGTCCGTCACCAGCGTCGTCACATTCTTTCCGCTGAAGGTAATATAGGGCACTTTTTCCACTAATCTTTGCTTGCCCGCGCTGATTACCACCACGGTTTCCCTATTGCCGTTAGCTATATCGTTGGCTCCTCCCGAGCCGACCAGATAGGTGGAGCCGGGAATTTTCGTAGAATTCACATTGCCATATTTGTCTATCTGTCCTCCCGCCAACACACCCAGGCATTGATTTGACGAGCCACCTACAAAGACCCCGAGCACAGTTTCGACATTGGTCAGTATCTTACACGTGTGCATGTTATGATAGCTGAATATGAATGGGTCTGAGGCTCTGGGGACATGGCCAAACATGCCTATCTCAGCCATTAAATCCACGTCACAGCCCTTTTCTTTGAGCTTGTAGGCTGCCAGCCAGCATGCCAGATGTGACAGGCCAACACCAGCGAGTATGGTCTTGTATCCGCCGGCAAGGAATTTGTCATCTATAACATGCGCCGCCGTGACCACCACCCGTTCCAGCGAGTTCGGCTCCTCGTCGAAATTGACATTGGGTATCCGGGCCACTATTTCATCTTTCCACGAATCCGAATGGGCCTTCCCTTTGAGATATAGAAGCCTATCTCTACCGAGTTTGGCCAGATACTCATCGTGGTCCCGGCAATCGAGTATCCAGTGCTTTATCCACTCTGAGAATCTTTGATCGTCCCTTGATGCTTCCCTGCATTCGGTGATGAAGTCGTAATCTTCAAAGTAGTGCTCGAATTCAGGTAGGCCGCAGTTTGGCATTCCTGCGGGATGGGCTCCGTAGGGAGCCTCGCAGACCGCCCTGACCATGTAAGATGGAACCCGGACGAGATGTGAGTGACTGCGTATATATTCCGTGGGGACGATTCTCTCCGCGCTGACGATGACCCCGTGTTTTGCCCCCCAGGCCCCGAAGACATCAGCCGCCAAGGGATAGGTAATAATCGTGTTTCCGCAGCGGTCGGCAGCAGCGCCATGCACCAGTGCAATATCCGGCCTCAATGCACTCATGAGTCCTATTTTCTGGCCGGGGACAAACGGGTCATCAATGACCTTAAATGATTCCTTGTTCTCCTCCTCCATGGAGCTCCCCACAATTGACCTTGTGGGAATTGCGCTCCAGCCCATTGCTCCCGCCAGGAGCCTTTGCGGGA
>JAOUDT010000072.1 GCA_029859145.1 Dehalococcoidia bacterium | reverse complement strand
GTTCTGAGAGAGGCCGGTATCCATACCGAGATATTTCCCCTACTCATCTTTATTGGCATAGGAGCCATGATTGACTTTGAGCCCTTCCTACAGCGGCCCTATACGATTTTTCTTGGTGCCGCCGCCCAGTTCGGCATTTTCGGGACTTTCTTCCTAGCTTATTTGCTGGGTGATGGCTGGCTTCATGTCCTGGATTTCAGCTTACAAGATGCTGCTTCCATCGGCATAATCGGCTCTGCCGACGGTCCTACCTCCATTTACGTCGCGACTACGCTACAATCCAAATACACTGCCGCCATTGTTGTGGCTGCCTATTCCTATATGGCTATGGTGCCTATCATCCAGCCACCGATAATAAAGGCGATGTGCAGCAAAGAAGAAAGGGCTTCACGAATGCCTTCGGTCGCGGGAACAATTTCACAAAGGACGAAGATACTCTTTCCCATAATTACCGTACTTGTGGTAGGCCTGCTCGCCCCAAAGGCTACTCCTCTTATTGGCTGTCTCATGTTTGGCAATCTGCTCCGAGAATGCGGAGTGGTGCAGCAGCTTTCACTGACGGCCCAAAATGAGCTGGCTAACATCGTAACCATCCTTCTAGGCATCACTGTAGGAGGAATGATGGCGGGAACTGAGTTTCTCAGACCCGAGACCATATTGGTGTTTGTACTGGGAATAGTAGCTTTCAGTCTGGATACTGTGGCAGGTGTTCTGCTGGGCAAGCTAATGTATGTTCTCTCGGGGAAGAAGGTCAACCCCATGATAGGCGCTTGCGGCATCTCAGCCTTCCCCATGTCGTCTCGCGTAGTGCAGAGGTTGGGGCTGGAAGCTAATCCTCACAATCACCTGCTGATGCACGCTGCCGGAGCTAATACCGCCGGACAAATCGCCTCAGTGGTAGCTGGTGGAGTGATGCTCATGCTGGTGCCTATGTTCTTATGAGGCGATGTAATATGTCACTCCCAGAAAACTGGCCTAAGTTGGCGACAGTGGCGTTATCGAATTATTTGACCGAAACCCGGAGTCTGAGGTCTAGACTCAAGAGACTGTTCTTGAGATGAGCAAGAGAAGGATTGATATGTCAGTTTGGCACGCGATGGAGGCAGCACAGGCCTCAAAAGAACTGAATACTGACCTAGAATTCGGCCTGACTGAGGATGAGGCTAGAAGACGACTTCAAAGATATGGCTATAATGAACTTACGAAGAAAGAGGAGCGGATTTCACCCCTCACCATCTTCGCAGACCAGTTCAAGAATATCCTCATCGCCATTCTTCTTGTCGCGGGTGTGCTTTCAGCAGTCATCGGTGAGTGGACGGGTGCTGTACTCATTTTGGTAATAGTCATCTTTTGTGCAGTCTTAGGATTTGCTCAGGAATATCGAGCTGAGCGGGCCCTTGAGGCATTAAAAAAGATGCTGTCTCCCACGACAACAGTGTTGAGGGAGGGCAGGGAAGAAGAAATTCCCTCAAGGGAGCTTGTACCTGGGGACATATTACTTCTTGAAGCAGGGGATAGAATCCCGGCCGATGCCCGGCTAGCAGAGTCTCACTCCTTAATGTGTGATGAGGCATCTCTTACCGGAGAGTCAGTTCCGGTAAGTAAAGAAATAAAGCCTTTGCCTGAGGATGTGCGTGTCAGCGACAGAAAAAACATGGTCTTCGCCGGCACTACAGTTACCTACGGTAGGAGTGAGGCGGTGGTGACGTCAACAGGGATAAATACAGAATTTGGCGAAATTGCGGAAGCCGTGACAGCAGTGAAGGCTGAGACAACTCCTCTTGCGAAAAGGATGGCAGAGACAGGTAAATGGCTCGGTATCATATGCCTATCTGTCTGTGTCCTAGTTTTGGTAATCAGTATATTGAGGCAGATTTTTGGGGGCAGCGCGATAGACCTGCCATTCGTAGTAACGATGGTGATGTTTGCGGTAGCCCTCGCTGTGGCAGCAGTCCCTGAGGCATTGCCGGCCATTGTCACAGGTGCCTTGGCCGTTGGTATGCGCCAGATGGCTAAGAGAAACGCCCTGGTCAGGAAGATGCCAGCAGTTGAGACCCTCGGCTGCGTCACCGTGATATGCTCAGATAAGACAGGTACCCTAACCAAAGGGGAGATGACGGTAAGGAAGATATTCAGTGGGGACAGAATGATAGAGGTCAGCGGAGTCGGTTACGCCCCGGTAGGCGAGCCTAGAGGCTCTGAGATCATCAGAACCAATGACGATTTGTCCCTGAAATTGTTCCTTCTTGCGGGAACCTTATGCAATGATGCCATTCTACAGGAAAAAGAGGGCCGCTGGTCGATTCAAGGTGACCCTACAGAAGGCGCTCTGGTTGTGGCGGCAGAAAAAGCAGGCCTACGTCAGCATGAGGCAAGACAGGAAAATCCGAGGGTAGAGGAGATACCTTTCAGTTCTGAGAGAAAGAGAATGACCACTATTCATCAAATGGACGATGGCAAGAGGGTAGCCTTCATGAAGGGGGCTCCAGAGGTAGTCATGGAGAGGTGCTCTAGTATTTCGGAAGATGGCAGGGTGAAGGAAGTAGGGGAGACAGAAAAAGCTCAGATTATAGAGGTAGCCGAGCAAATGGCTCAGGAGGCATTGAGGGTTCTCGGAGTCGCCTATAGAGAACTTGAGGACGGGATTGCCTATACAGAAGAGGCTGTTGAGAAGGATATGACCTTCCTCGGCCTTGCTGGCATGATGGACCCACCGCGGGAGGAGGCTATTGAAGCCGTAAAGGTATGCAGGCAGGTACATATCAGACCAATCGTGGTCACCGGAGACCATAAACTTACCGCCGTTGCCATAGCGAGGGAGATTGGCATCTACAGAGAAGGTGATATGGTCCTGACCGGTGAAGAGCTAGAAAAGATGAGTGACAAGGAATACGAGAATATAGTGGATACAGTGAGCGTCTATGCCAGGGTGTCACCCATAGATAAACTAAAGATAATCAGGGCATGGCAGCAAAAGGGTGAGGTGGTAGCGATGACTGGCGATGGGGTGAATGATGCACCCGCCTTGAAGCAAGCTGATATTGGAGTAGCTATGGGTATAACCGGCACCGATGTTAGCAAAGAGGCGGCTGATATGGTTCTGGGCGATGACAACTTTGCCACCATTGTGAAAGCCATTGAGAGTGGCAGATGGATATATGACAACATAAAGAAGTATCTGGTCTATCTCCTGGAGAGCAACGTGATAGAGGTGGTTTTTATTGGAGGAGTAGTTCTAATTACTGGCCCGCAATTTCTACCCGTCCTGCCCGCCGCCATATTGTATATAAATCTGGCCACTGATGGGCTTCCTGCCATTGCACTGGCAGTCTCACCACCTGACCCTGACATTATGCAAAGACCACCGCGAGATCCCAAAGAAAGCGTCTTCGCCTGGGATGTGAGAGCATTCATCTTGATGATATTAGTCATTGAAATCCCTATCCTCTCGTACCTGTTTTTTAGCGGGCTCGGTGATATGACCCATATCAGGACACAGATATTCTTCTTCTTTGTAATTACGGAATTCGTCATCGCCCTCAACCTCCGTTCAGTGAAATACAGTATCTTCAAGGCACCTCCCCATAAATGGCTGCTTCTCTCCATCGCCTTCAATGTTATCGCTCTTGTTGTATTGACCCAGATTCCGGCAGTGCTTGATACCTTTGGCGTGCTCAGACCATTGGCCTCAGACCTAGGGATAATCCTAGGCGCGTGTGTTGTCTTGACCATAGGGATGGAGGTTGTAAAGGCGATTCTGAGGAAAAAGGTGCCAGTGGGAACAAGGATAACGCCATAAACTGATAGCGGTAACACGCGCGGTTTCTTGATGCCACTGGAAGCACCGGGATATGTGGCAATTCTTCAAAAGGCGAGAGACATTAAGTTGCAGTCATTGGTTAGGAACTCTGCTATCACCTCGTTGTTACAGGCAAGTATAGGTGTGACTTTCAGATACTTTTCAACTTGACGTCATAATGACATATCCTCTATCTCTTTTTGCCTGCGTTCTCCTCCCTGAGAGCACGGTTCAACCGCTCCTGGGCTCCTACTCCGTAGTGTTGCATCCAGGCAGCCAGTATCTCTTCCACAGGGACATCAATGCGTTGCCCATGGTCCTTGACATACTCAATGTGTAGTTTCCCGTCGCAGTCATGGGAGTGAAACAGGGCATGGTTCTGGCCGTCGAACTCAACAGGAATGATCCGGTGTTCCTGGCACATTTTCAGGTCGAAAGCCGGTGTAGCTTTTATCCACTTCTCACCTATGTACAGCTCGGTGTAGCCGTGATAGCTGAACAGGTTAGTCCCCATAACCTCAAGTAATCTAGACGAAACGAGGTGGTTCCGAATGTCGGCGAAGTGCAAACGTGCTGCAATGCCTACGGCTCGGGCAAGGGCAGCCAGCAAGGCTGCTTTCTCAACACAGAATCCCTCTCCTCTCTTGAGTGTCTCACTTGCCCGGTAGCTTTCAAAAATTTCAAGCGGCACAAGAGGATTATATTCAATCTCGTCCCTCACCCAGTAGAAGAGTCTCTTTGCCTTGCCGGGGGTGTCACCAACCCCTTTTGTTAGACTCAATGCTTTTCCCCTTATCAACTGGTTGTCACAATCAACGGTTGCGGTAGGCTTTAGATAGTCTTCCATGCTAATTGCTGCTTCCTTCATTTTTTGTTTTGCCTCCGACCCTAGATTTTACCACCATGACCATCTCGGCAACAGAACAGTCTAGCGTTCACTGGTCTGGGAATGTAATCACCAGTTCTTCTGTGAAGTCTAATCGAATAGATAGCTTCACTGGAAGGCAATTTGGATATAGTCCTTGCCCGACCATTTGTGACAAATTGTTCGGCATAGCTGGATCAATCTTGCAGTGTTTGTAGTTTACGTCTTAACATTGTAGCCAGCATATCTGCTGATTTTGGCCAATGCAGCCACAGCCCTTTTTGCATCGCCAAACGCAGCAATCTTGTTTTGAGCCAAGAAGGCATATTGTTCAACAGCAAATTCTGGCAACGAGAACAACGTTACGGCCAACGGCTTCCTAATTGTCTTTGCTGCCTCCACGATGCTCTGTAAGCATGGCCAGCCGGGGTCACTGATTGCCAGAAGCATATCGACGTTTTCATCTTCATTCAGTACTTTCAGTGATTCACCGTAAAGATTGGGGGCAACTAAAGTAGCCACACCAATGTCGGTAGGATTACCGACGCTGGTACCTACTGGCGGCAGCAATTTAGTCAGTCTTTCCAAAGTTGCGCCTGATAACCTAGCCATTTCAAGGCCCAACTCGATACAATTGTCTGTAGTGCCAACATTGGTGCCTCCCATTCCAGCCACAACGGCAATCCTCTTGCCACTAGGCAGCGGCAGATAATAGAGGCATAGAAGACAATCTACGATTTCCTCAAAACTGCGAACGCTGATTATCCCAGCCTGTTCAAACATGGCTTCCCAGACGTACTTCGCCCCGGCAAGAGCGCCGGTATGCGACATAGCGGCCCTGGCCCCAAGCTCAGTGGCACCACCTTTCCAGATGATAATGGGCTTCTCCTTCGAGATTTCGCGAGCCAGTTGGAAGAACCGTCTGCCATCTTTAATACCCTCCAGGTATGAAATGATAATTCTTGTCTCCTTGTCCTGTCCGAAATATTCCAGGAAGTCCGCAGCGTTCAAATCGCATTCGTTGCCGCAGCTCACTACTTTGCTGAATCTAATACCTTTCTTTGTCAAAATATGAGTCAGGTAGTCAACAAAGGAGCCGCTATGTGAAAAAGAGCCTACGGGTCCACCCTCGGTCGTTATGCCATGCATTAACCCTTGGGGAAATGTTAGCAGTTTAGAAGTCGGGCAGTAGATACCTATTGAGTTAGGCCCGATCACCCTGATACTTTTTGAACGAGCAACTCTGCAAATCTCTTGCTCAATTTCCTTTCCCTTATCTCCTTTTTCGCCAAAGCCAGCAGTGAAAACTATAATCCCCTTCATTCCTTTCTCAGCGCAATCCTGGACTACCTGCAACGTACTATCCGGCGGTGTCATAAGAACAGCAATATCAACGTCATGGGGAATAGCCTTTATCCTCTGATAGGCTTTCAACCCCAGCAGCTCACTTTCACGCGGGTGAACCGGGTAGATTTCCTTAAAACCTATTCGAACAAGTCCCTCCAAGAACATCCGGCCGAAGCTGCCTTCCTTGCTCGAGGCACCAACAATACTTAAAGATCTCGGATGAAATATTTGCTCCAGGTCAGACACGACAGAACTCATCGGTCGTTTCCTCCATGGAAACATATATCCCAGGCACGGCCTATCCCAGCGCGATTTACACTATAGAGTGGGATATGGGCACCGTATGAAGTCAT
>JAOUDT010000071.1 GCA_029859145.1 Dehalococcoidia bacterium | reverse complement strand
AGGTCTTCCCCGGAAGGTCCCGTGGTGGGCTCGGGCACGGTTGCATTGTTCACAGTTTTCATGCTGCCAGAGGGTCCTCCTTTTGCTGCCATGCTTGCTTAGCTGCGTACCACCAGTATGCCGCGGTGCACCATTTCAGCGGCGAAGCCGAGCACGTCGTTTTCAATCTCCTTTGGCTCGCTAACAAATTTCGCGCTCAGGTTTTCGGCCACCTGCCCCAGGCTTTTCTGGCCATCAAGGGTCTGCCAGATGGCCCGGCCGGTTTCATTCAATGTGTAGAGCTCGTCGTCGGCATCACCGATGCCAGCCACCAGTGGCACGATGATTATCTCTCCTTCGATTTCGCGTGCGACCACATCTTCCGACGGCTGGCAAATGCTCCTCAAAGTCACTGCTGTCTTCATGGGTTCTCTCCTTCCTAACTGTTCCGAACATGATTTAGCTTCTGATTGCGCTCTGCCTTTGTCTCCGCAGCAGAGGGCTTGCGGGTCAGCAAAGCCGACAGTCGCCGGACAAAAAGCACACGTTCCAGCGGCCTGGTTACAGTAGATAGTGACTCCTCCAGGGCCCTCAGAGTACCGTAGCCCTTGCCGGTAAGGATGACCATAGCGCCGGAGGCCACCTTTTGATCAGGTCCGTCCAGTGGCAGACGGATGTCACCCGGCTGCCTGCTAACCAGAGGTTGAAAAGGTTCTTCGCCGTATGCGAGCACTGTCAAAATCGGCCGCACATTCTCAATGAAGGAGGCCAGGTCTGCCAGTGTTGGAGGTGCCGCCGAACCGGCGAAGCCTTGCCGAATAAGCATGTCCGCAAGCAGCGTGGCACGCAAGAGTCCCCTGGCGTCAAGCATGAGGAAGTCCACGCGCATTATCGGCGATAATATGAGGAGCAAATCGTCGAAACGGTCTCTGGGGCAGCTTTCCCGAGCCATAGTTAAGCCCAGCAATCTCGATGCGCGGAGCGCAAAATCCGACAAACCGGCCGCGTCTTGTGAGAAACCTGCGACGGCGTCAGCCACGCGCATGCACCCCAGGGCATTGCTGCAGACAGCCAGCCAGTCCCGCTCCCGGGCCAGTATCAAATCAGCGTCCTCGCCTGCGGGGATCGCGATTTGAGGCAAGCGCCGCGTGGCCATACCCGTGGCCTGCAGGTCTCCAAGGACCGCGCAATGAGTACCCGCAACAGAACCCGGCCGCGCAGGCACCACAGGCGTGAGCCGGTGGCAGCGAAAATAAGGCCTGACAATCAGATGACTGCCAATTCGCCCCAGTCGGTTGAAGGGGAACATAATGCACATCTCAGGTTTCGCAGCGCGACCTGAGGTGGATTCGATTCTACATAGTCCGTTATTGTCAAGGAAAAAACAGCCGCTCTCCGGTGTTCCCAGCATGGCGAGACCTTGCTCGCGATCCTGTACCCACAAGAGCAGCTCCGGATGAGTGTTGATAAGGGTGCCGAACCCTTCTTGTTCCCTGCCGCCAAACCCCATTCCCTTGCAGCAGTTCTCAGGGCAGGCGGAACACTCATAGTCTAACGAGCCATCTATAAAAGCAACATGGGCATCACCCAGGATTTCGTCACTATCTAATGGATTGCCTTTTTTGTATCTAGTTGCCATAGCATCTAGGAAGAGCAAGCTCAGGGTCAGTCTCATCCATTTCCCTTCCCTCGGCACAGGCACCAATGTCTCCCGCCAATGAAGGGAATCATCACGGTTCGTTAATGAGTCATGCGGCTGGCTGTAGTCAAAAACTGATGCTCCTTGAGTGAACCGCCAACCCACGCCCCGAACCAAGTAATACGACCATCCAGCAGCCAGTCGGGCCCACCAGGACCGATGAACAGCGCCCCTGATCGATGCCTAGCTGGTCTGGTTTTCCAAACATGCATTGACGGTGCAGTTCCCGCCCTTGTTCACCGTAACACAGCCATCGAACTGACTACCCGCCCCCACCGTTTGACCTGCCCGCTTGCACCCCTGTAGCACTGCCTCTTCTGGCCTGCTACGCACCAGCACAACCAACTCAGGCTTGCTCCACTTGTCCATATTCCTCTACTCCTTTCCTGTCCTGATAGCTAATGCAGCTACTGCATGTCTAGTGCCAACTAATGTATATTGAATGTATCGCTATTTGGCGTTACCACCTGTGGCGGACTCAATAGATATCCTCTACAGTCGATAGGGTCACTGGCGACAGAGTCCAATAAGCATACCATTGCTTCGGAAACCTGTCAATATCCCCCTGACTACATAGGTAACATAAACTACCGATGTTGGCCGATTACCTTTCAGCAGACTCTAGAGGCGTGGAAAGCAGGGTCACCACGCCCGACAAATCCAGGCTCGCGATGACCACAGCAAGAGGCTCGGGATCAGAGGAAAGAACTGTGAGCAATGACAGCCTATGTCTACGCTGCTATAATAATGTCGTGCTCGTTACCGTCATCGGCTTGGGGCTAATCGGCGGGTCAATAGGGTTAGCTTTAAGACAAGGCAAGAAGTTCAGGTGGGAAATAGCTGGCTATAGCCGTCGCCCGGAAACCGTAGCCAATGCCTTGAGTCTGGGCGCCATTGCCCGGGGCGAGACCAATTTAGAGGATGCGGTAAGACGAGCTGAATTGGTGATCATTGCCACGCCAGTTTTGACGATAAGGCAAATCTTGTCCCAAATAGCTCTCCACCTTCCCTCCGGTTGCATCGTCACCGATACCGGCAGCACAAAAGTGAAGGTCATGAAATGGGCCGAGGAAATGCTGCCGCCAACAGTGAACTTCATCGGCGGACATCCCATGGCCGGCAGGGAGGTTTACGGCATCCAGGCTGCTGAAGCCGACTTGTTTCGAGGCTGCATCTATTGTCTGACCCCGTCGGAGAAAGCTTCACCAGAGTCAATAGATACGGTGATAGACATGGTCAACAAGCTGGGAGCCGCACCCTTCCTCATCGAACCTCAAGAACATGACAACCTGGTAGCCGGCATCAGCCATCTCCCTATGTTGCTCTCGGCAGCGCTGGTATCGCTAACTGCCAAGAATCCTTCCTGGTCCAAAATGTCCAGACTGGCTGCCTCAGGCTATCATGACCTTACTCGCCTGGCTTCGGGAAATCCTGAAGTCAGCTCTCATATCTGCCTCAGCAACCAGGAAGCCATAATCGACTGGATAGACAAATTCAGCCGTGAGTTAGAAAGGTATCGGCAACTGGTGGCTAAAGGGGATAAGCGCCTGGAGCAAGCCTTTGCTGAGGCCAACAAAGCACGACAGGAATGGCTAAAACAGACACGCTAAGAACCATCAAAGGCTGCCGGAGGCTGGAGGGGGAGGTAGTTCCACCCGGAGATAAGTCTATTTCCCACCGGGCTGCCATCCTGAATGGCCTGGCCAAAGGCGAGGCCAGCATTGATAATTTCGCTCAAGGGGGAGATTGCCTGTCTACGCTAAGGTGTCTCAAAGCCCTAGGGGTCAAAATTGTCAAAAGAGGTTCGCAAGACTCGCCCACTTTGCTGGTCTCAGGAACCGGTGAAACTGGTCTGCAGGAAGCCAGCAACGTGCTTGATGCCCGGAATAGCGCCACTACCATGCGCCTTCTGGGCGGTCTTGTTGCCAGCCAACCTTTCCTAACCGTCATTACCGGCGACGCCTCCCTTCGTAGTCGCCCCATGGGCAGGTTGATCGAGCCACTGAGATTGATGGGAGCCGACGTCCGGGGAAGGGGACAGGATTCGTTTGCTCCTCTGGTCTTTAGGGGAAAGAGATTACGGGGCATAGATTTCACCTTGCCTGTGCCCAGTGCTCAGATCAAGTCAGCGATTTTATTAGCCGCTCTTTTTGCCCGCGGCAATACAGTCCTACACCAGAAAATCGTGTCCCGAGACCATACGGAGAGGATGTTGAGACAGATGGGAGCTACTTTGGAAAGCAAGGGAAATTCAATTTCCTTGCTGCCCTTGACTAGTCCGCTAAAGGCTCTCAACTTGCGAGTCCCCGGCGACATCAGTTCAGCAGCCTACTTTCTGGTTGCCGCAGCTATCCACCCTTACGCCAGAATAGAGATAGAAGATTGTGGAGTCAATCATACACGCACGGGAATCATAGACATCCTCCTGGCTATGGGAGCGAAGCTAAAAATAGGCCATGAGCGTCTGGAGGGTGGTGAACCACTGGCCGATATTGTGGTAGAATCTAGCGAACTGAAAGGGATAGAGGTCGGCGGCGATATTATCCCTCGCCTCATCGATGAGATTCCTGTATTGGCTGTAGCTGGTTGTATTGCCAAAGGAAAGACTGTGATCAGGGATGCCGGGGAGCTGAGGGTGAAGGAATCAGACAGGATTGCTACCGTAGTGAACGAGCTTTCTCGGTTGGGAGCTCAAATCGAGCCTCTGCCGGATGGCATGATCATCCATGGCGGCAGGCTTCTGTCGGGCGCGGAGGTTGACAGCCACGGCGACCACAGATTGGCGATGAGCCTGGCAATAGCCGGTTTGATAGCCAGAAGAGAAACAACCATCAAGCATTCTCAGGTGGCAGAGGTGTCATATCCTGCTTTCTGGCAGACTCTGCAGCAAATAGCTGAATACTGAGCGATATTTAAGGACTATAGTTAGGAGGGAAGCATGTGCACGGAATTAGTTCATGTCGGTTTTGGCAATGTCATCGCTGTAAATAGGGTAATCGCTCTCCTGTCCATAAATCAACAACCGGTCAAGCGACTTATTCGGGAAGCAAGGGAAAATGAGCACTTGATTGATGCCACTCACGGCCGGAAAGCCAAGACCGTTATTCTTTTTGAAACTGGTCACATGATGTTGGCTGCCGTGACAGCAGATACCATCGCCCACAGATTAGCCACGACGTCCATCCTGTCTGAGGAAAAGGTTGAGATGGGAAGTGCCTGACCGGGACTTTGAGTCAATTCCTCGAGCCAAGCCAAGGGGCGACAGAAATTCTCCACCTCTCCTCATCGTCCTTTCCGGGCCCTCGGGGGTAGGTAAGGATGCTGTGCTGGCCAGAATGAAAAAGGCAGAGCGTCCCCTTCACTATGTCGTTACTGCTACGACACGACCCAGGCGCGCCAGAGAGAAGAATGGGGTGAATTATCATTTTCTTTCCCGGAGACAATTCCAACAAATGATAGATAAGCACCAATTCCTGGAGTGGGCCAATGTCTACGGCAATTACTATGGTGTGCCCAAAGACGAAGTAAGTCCTGCTTTGGCCAAAGGAGTAGATACAATAGTCAAAGTAGACGTTCAAGGTGCTGCCACCATAAGAAAAATCTTGCCCCAAGCAGTATTCATTTTCCTCATGCCTCCTGCAGCACAAGCACTAGAGAAAAGATTGAAGAGGCGACGCAGCGAGTCTTCACAAGATCTGGCCCTAAGGTTGGCAACGGCTAAGAAAGAAATAAAAACGTTGCCGCTTTTCGACTACGTCATAACAAGCCACCAGAATAAGCTTGATGAAATTGTATCCCGGATAGATGCCATTATCACTGCCGAAAAGTGCCGTGTCAAACCTCGCACCGTGAAGTTTTAGTCCCCCGTCATCCCGACGAATTGCCTGCACTTTTGACAATGCCCCCACCCCACTTCTACAATAAGCATCGGCATGAATTTAGCGGGGCAACTCTATAAGTTGCAGCAGCTTGACCTGGAGCTTCAAAAGAAGCAACAAGAGCTAACCGACGTTGAAAATCAATTAAGCGATAACAAGCCCTTGGTCGCCGCTGAAGCCAGACTTGCTTCACAGAAAGAACAACTCGCAGACGCGAGGAAAAAGCAAAAGAGCTCTGAATGGGAACTCGAAGATCTCCAAGAGAAAATCAGGCAGATTGATGGCAAGCTTTACAGTGGCAAAACCAAGGATCCCAAGGAACTGGTCAATCTTGAGAAGGAAGTCAAAGGACTAAAAAACCAGACTACGACCAAAGAGGACATCCTACTAGGATCAATGAGTCTGGTAGAAGAGATGGAAGCAACAGCAAGAACCACTGCTGGAGAGCTTGAAAGACTGAAGGAAGAATGGGAACAACTACAGGAGACTCTCAGGCCAAGGAAAAGTGAAATCGAGATCGCGCTTTCTGAGTTAAAGGGCGAGCGGAGTAGGTTGGCTGACCAGATTGACTCTGAAGCCTTCAACATTTATGAGCGCATCAGGCTAGCAAGGGGACAAGCTGTGGTCAAAGTGGAAAGAGGAAGATGCCTGGGATGCCACATCACCGTACCTACCAGTCAATGGCAGAAGGCCAAAGCAGGCGATCTAATCCAATGCAACAACTGTAGCAGGATACTGTATTTGGAGTAAGTAGCCCATCCGGAATCACGTTCACATCAAGAGACTTCCAGGCTCACCCCCGAGCCGTTAGCCAAATCCGTTTCAGGCAGAGCAAGTTTTCCCATTGACAACGGCAGGACAATGGGCATAATCTATATGTCGGCCTAGGCGCGCCCAAAATCGGAGCAACGGATCCTGATGGGAAGAG
>JAOUDT010000070.1 GCA_029859145.1 Dehalococcoidia bacterium | reverse complement strand
CAGGGTTCGCCGCCCCTGTGAGCAAGCTTGAAATCCAAATGGGCTGTGCCCGGTTCGCCCTCGTACTCTAGCCTCCGGAACCGCTGGCCGGATTGGAAGTCCCCATAGTCTGGCCCTTCTCGCCGGATTCCATACCACCGTAATAGTCCAGTTTCCTTGCACAACCGGCAGCACCGCCTCCTGCGCAGGCACAGGCACAGGCGCAAGCGCATGCCACGCAAGCACAGGAAACGGCAACACAAGATGAGCCGCCTCTGGTTCCTGTCCCTCTCGTTGTAAAGACATTCATGTTAGGTTTACGGTAAGAAAGACTGTTTAGAGCCCAGAACAGTATCCAGGGGTTGATTAAGTTGCCATTATAGTAATAGTTTCCATTAACGTCAGGTTCCAACCTTTTCTCAGCCACAAACTTGTCAAACTTGGCTTGCTCCTTGTCAGAGAACTCGCTACCTTTCTTCTCCTTATCCCACTTCTCCTTTGCCTCTTTTAACCTGTCATCTAGATTACCCTTCTCATCAAAGATGTACTCTTTCGGAGTAGAGGGTTCTTCTCTTCTCCTGCTTCTGGCAACCACAACAGCCAAGAGACCGATTATGAGAACGGGTATTAATACCCACGCCCAGTTGAAACTGGGACCAGCAGGTTCCGCAGGTTGAAGAAAGGTTCCATCATAAGATTCCATTCTGACGTTAAACCTATCTCCTCTACCTAAACTGGTCTGCCAGGTGACGATATTACCTATTACTCCAGCAGGTTGAGGTGTAAAACTGTATGAGCTAGCCGGCACCGGCGAGTTTAATGTGATAGTAAGGCTATCTGTGACGCAATTATCGTACCATCCGGGGGTAAAATCTATCCTCCACTTTCCTTCTTCGGTCAACCTTTCCAGGAGGTTTCGCTGGACCAATGAGAAGGATATGGTAAACGTCTCACCAGAAGTATAATCCTTATCCAGTGTCAGATAGACCCCGTACCAGCCGTCGCTGCTCTGCCCTGTGGCAGACTCAACATTGCCTCCAGTACTTATGATGTCAAAATTGCCATTTGCAGTACCGACTGTCACCCAAGGTATATGTCCGCCGGTACACAGCCATTCCTGGTGGTATATCATATTTATACTGCCATCAGCTAAAGGAGTTAGTTCAACTGTGTAATTTAGTATCTCATAGGTACCGGTGTCGGCATACGTCGGAACAGGTAAAAGAGTTAAAGCAACAACAAATATGGCAGCTATCAATAGAACTCTTCTCATTTCAATTCTCCCGTTGCTAAGGGACAGCTACCCCCGCAAGTCTCCAGTAAATTGCAGGACTTGCATTCATCGCTAATAAAGTAGTGATTTCTAATCTTCCTCGCAAACTTATTCCCCCAGATCTTTTCCCAGCTGTCCTTCAAGATATGTCCCATTTTGTGGTTGAAGAGCGACTGACACGGAATGACAGCCCCATCCGGTTCAATGGTTACGTTATACTGAGCAGCTGAGCAACTTTTGATTCCCAGGCCCAGGTCCACAGGATTCAACTTCTTATAGCAGGTAGGCGTATACCAGTTAAACTCTATCTTTAGCTCTTTGGCTTTTTCACAAGCATTTTGTAGGACGCCCTTCAGCGTTTCCTCACTCAGCCCATCCTTTTCAATTGCCGCGCACCCCAGGCCACTACATATCAGACTGTTACAAGCTATGCCTTTAACCCCCAGGGAGGCCAAGAATTCCATAGTAGAAGTAAAGTGGCCAACATTACGCTTGGTAAGGGTAGTATTGGTATAGACATTCAAACCCTCTTCTACTGCTGCCTGGATTCCATTTACAGTCTCTGTCCAGGAGTCGGACACACCAGTCATCTCATCGTGTATAGACTGGGAATGGGATTCAATACTAACCTGCACATAATCTAAGCTTGCCTCGGCCAAACTCTTGGCTAGCTTGGGCAGTAAACGTCCGTTTGTAACTAGACCCGTCACGAACTCTTCAGCACGCCTTACCAGTGGGACTAGGTCATCCCTTAATGTGGGCTCTCCGCCGGTGAATACTACTTGAGGTACCCCTGCTCTCCAAAGCCTATCAAGTATCTGTGTCCATTCCGCTGTGTCCAATTCCTTGGTTTTGCGCGAGCCACCTGTATAGCAGTACGAACATTTATTATTGCATCTATAAGTCAGGGCCAGATCTACTCTTGGTGGTGCAGTTAGTTTATTTACATCGATAACTTGCTGTCCGATTCCCAGGTCATAAACCGGACATTTGTTCTCAGCTATGGCAAGTATTTGAGCATACAAAGTATCGAAGTCGCTAAGTATTCTCTCCCTAGTAACTGTAGGGTATTTCTCTTCCATTGCTTTTGTAATCTTAGACTTAACCACCCCCTGGTCAAATTGTGAGGTAGAACGCATAGCATCAATATACGCTTCAACGTAATCAGCGGCCGTGGTATTCAGTATTAATACCTTCTGGCTGTTTATCCAAAGGATGTTGTCGTTGGGATCCCTTCTTAGATGTAACCTGAGCCCCGGTACGGTTATGTGCTTGATTCCCTGTTCATTCATTTCTGCTCCTCTCTGTTCACAACCCCAAACTATCTTATGAATGTGCAGACCGAATCCTGTTCCTAAATTATACCACTTGCTATCGCAGTGAACTCTCAGAGTGGCCTAGGGGTTCACTGGTAGATTGGCAAGGACATTCATTACGGGCAGCCTTGAAAGCGAAATGGGTTGTGCCCGGCTCGCCCTCAGGCCGGACGCAGCTGTCCCGCTAGCACCTTTGCTGCCGATGGCCGCCCCAAGAGCCCTACGAACGCAGTGATCTAGGGTCTGAGAATAACTTGGGGCCAGACTGTAATATTGGCAAAGGTTGGAGCAGGTCCATCGCGCGGTCCAAAGGGCACAACGCGTTCTTGGTATCAGATACCTCTTCCCGATCTATTTGGATCTTAGAGGTCTGTTAGATTCAGTTTTGACGAGTTGACCAAATTCAAGTGAAAACCTCAAAGCGAACGGCCTTTGGGGCTGAGACCAATTAGAGTTCAAAAGCACCAAATCCTTCATCGGTTGACACATAGAGAGTTCCATCAACTAATGAAAAATCGTTCATACCTCTTTCACGAAAGGTCATAATCCAGAGGACGTCACCTGTTTGCCGGTTGATAGCCTGAAGTGCATCGCACTCTGTTACGCCCCCATAGACGGCACAAGCGGTCTCATAAATGACCCCTTGATATTCATAACTTAGTTCGGAAAGAGGCGGTTTATCTACCAGGAAAGTCAGACCAGTCTCACCCTCGTTAGTTATCTCTTCCTTCAAACTTCCTTTCAATATGCAGCAGTCCACAAAATCAGACTGGGACCATTCGTCGGGGAGGCAGTCATCTTGCCCTGGACAACGAACACCTTCAGAGAGGTAGAAAGACCAGCCAATCTGACCAGATATTCTGTCTAAAGCCGTCACATCGGATGCAAACCAATACCAGGGGTAATCGGGCTCAGACATCGGGACAATCTGTATCGGATGCCAGGCGTATACGTAGTGGGAATCAATTCCCACCAAGATGGATCCTGTTTCCTCACCTTCCCACAGTAGCTCTCCCGTTTCTCTGTCGATAGCTGTAATCTTGGGGTGGATATTTTCAGTAGCATCGTCGTATGTACTCGGGCCAAGGCAGAGCACTTTATCCGCAACCAGAATTCGTTTGCTGTGAGTGTCAATGTCGTCATTCCACCACAAGGGTTCAAGAGGCAAGGATACGACAGCACAATCTATCAAGCTAATCTCGGCTTCTATGAAATCGGACAGGACGCCAGTATAAGTGACCAGGTCGCCCTCTTTAAGATTTAGCAGGCTCGACTTCTGAGTTTCGTCAAAAACGGCCACGACCTCTGTTCGGGCCCAGTCCAGTGGATTAAGAAAATGGGCTACTAGCTCACCGCCTCCTGCCGACACATATTTGAGTTCATTCGTCCATTCAGCTTGCTTTCCTTCATAGTTTTTCCAGAGGTTCTCTTTCTGCAGGCTTGTCAATCCAGGGGCGAAAAGTTCTTTGGCAAAATCATAGGCAGAGACCTCAACATACTCAAGCTCGGCCACGTGTCCCCACGGCACCGGTAGTAAGTTTGTAGTTATGACAATGGCCACAATGACAGCTATAACACAAGGTATTATGATTGCAGCCAGCTTCTTCTTGCTCTTTCCTTCAGGGGCTTGCCCTGCCATGAGACGACGCAAACACTTGGGACAAAACCCGGTGCCTTCACGCACCTCAGTTCCACAGATAGGACAATTTGGCATAGCTTCACCTCCTAGACGTTCGCAATTTCTATCCCCCAAATATACAGCCTAGGCTACTAATTGATCACAGTATACATCCTAATTATATCAGTTGCTGGCTCAGTGAAGTTCGGGAATAGCTTGGAGTTCACGGGAGGATTGGCAAGGCCTTTCGTAGGGTAGAAACGTGGTTGAATGAATCAAGGGATTAGGAATTCTTAGTCGCTGGTGCCAATCCGGAGGCTGCCAATTCTTATGTTAGAGGTCTGTGGTGTAAAGGCTGGCATCGGGGGCAGAAGTAGGTGCCACGATTCTGCACCACGCACCGCTCGATGGCGCCTCCACAAACGGGGCAGGGCTCGCCTCCCCTGTGAGCAACCATAAAATCAAAATGGGCTGTGCCCAGCTCGCCCTGGGGGCGGATGTAGGTATCCACGCTGGCGCCTTTACTGTCGATGGCTGTCCGAAGAACTCGACGGATATTGTTATGTAAAGTTCGCACCTCTGCGGGCAACAAATGGTCGGCTTTTCTGAGAGGGTGAATCCGGGCGGCAAAGAGAGCTTCGTCAGCATACATATTGCCAATTCCCGCGACGATACACTGGTCGAGAAGGGCGGCTTTTATCGGAATGTGATGCCGGCTTAACCTCTGGCGCAGAATTCGTGGCGTAAATCTTTTGTCGAGAGGCTCGGGACCCAGCTTGCAGACAACCGTATGGGCATCGTCTACCAGCCACATTTTCCCCAGCCGGCGCCGGTCACTGAAAACGAGGCGGTGACCATTCGACAGGTGAAAGAGCGCCCGGGCATAGCGAGTATCCTCCCCAGAATCTAGCAGCAAGCTGCCGGTCATCCTGAGATGAATAATGAGCGATCTGCCATTCGACAAATGAAAGATGAGATACTTCCCCCGGCGTTCCAGTTCTTCTATCTTCGGCCCGATTAACCCGCGGCGGATTTCTTTGGCGGAACAACCGCACACCACTTTGGCATCAGAGATAGTGACTTTAGTGAAGCTTTGCCCTACGACCCAGGGCACAAGCTCGTTCTTAATGGTCTCTACTTCAGGCAATTCCGGCATATCTTGAGCCCCCTGTCGAGCTCTGTTTACTCTAGCGCTGCTTTCGCTTCCCTCTCGAAGCCGTCTTTGTCGAGGACGTACGATGGCATGAGTCGGGCATTGACAATGCAGTCTCCGACAGCAACATTTCGTTTCCTCACCTCTGCGGGTTCCTCGGACGAGTCTACCCACCTGATAGGAACCTCCAGATACGTCTCTCTTATGTACTTCTCCGTTCTCTTCAGGAAAAAGGGGTAGGTGGCAGGGCAGTAATCAGGGCCAGAAATGATGACAACCTTTCCCCTATCTTCATCCTGTGGAATATACCCGACTTCTTTCTTGGGAACAGGCTTGTAGACAAAACCTGCTTCCAGAGGGTAGTAGAGATGGTCAGGGCCTTCCCCTATCTGCCTGAATCCCTTTTTCGTGAAGAACTCCCGTGCCGTATATTGTTCGGGTGCTCCGCCCAGAAACGTCTTCGTTACGAGCGCCAGCGGCCGCCTATTATCGAACCACCTCATCCGCTTTTTCACATCTTCCATCAGGCTGGATAGGAGCCGGGTGGCGATTCCTTTTCGCCAGTGACTGGAAACCAGGACATAAATGCAGTCAATATGAACAACTCGCTCTTCAGAAAGTGGCCGATAGTGAATCATTCCCGCCGCGCTCCCATTGTGATAAGCCACTTTGGCGAATGGACCCCATTCCGCCAGGGCCTCGACAGCCCATTTCTTTTTGTCTGCTACGCCCCTTATCCAGTCAGGGTCGTCTCTCTTTTCGGGCGACACGCACACCCAGCACAGGTCGTCTAGGTTCTCTGTAGTAACATCCCTGACATCTATTTCATCCATCAGTCCTCTCTCCCTTGGTTTCTTTGGCTGCCCTCTCGTGCGATAACTACGGACAGAGGAGGCGCGGACTTCCTCACACCTAACCTGGGCGCAGCCATACATTGCTGGTACGCCAAATTTGCCGGGTATCAGGTCCTGAGCTTTTTTCTGATCCCGTCAAGAGTTGCTTTCGCTTCGGTAACATTGAAGGATTTCCAGAAGCCAGTAAGCTTCTCACAAGGAAATTCACGACAATAGGCACAGTTCTCAACGCCTCTTTCGTATCCGCAGCGTCGCACCTGGCAAACCTCACAGAATTTGAACAATCTTCGCCCGGTCGCCAGACACCCGTCGCAGTTAATATCCTCCGGTTTGAGAGTCTCCTTATCTGTGGACCACGCTTTGGCAACTTCTTTCTTTAGTTCTACGTCGTTTCTCTGTGTGGCAATCAACGCGCGACAATCGTCACACACGATTCCACAGAAAGCAATCATCTTTTCTGGCATTCTTCACCTCCTTTTTCTTCTCTTATGGCTCACGACCAGT
>JAOUDT010000069.1 GCA_029859145.1 Dehalococcoidia bacterium | reverse complement strand
GGGGAATACCCTTTTCATTTATATGGTAGTGTGGTCGTAGATTTTGATCTGCCATATGCGCTTGAAACACAGACTTTATCTACTTATGGCACACGGATTTTAGAGGATTCCGTGAATTCTGTAGAGACTGATATCAGGCTGGCACATGAATTGGTGCATCAGTGGTTTGGTAATAGCGTGAGTCTTGCGCGCTGGCAAGACATCTGGTTGAATGAAGGCTTTGCAACGTATCTATCGCTCATGTGGGTCACTGAGATTTATGGAGAGGATGTTATGCAAAGCATATTGAATGATTGGTATGATCGTATTTCCGATCCTGATTTTATGAATACGGCTCCGGATAACATTGGTGATCCGAACGCCAAGAACTTATTTCACGACGCAGTATATTTGCGTGGCGCCTTGACACTTCATGCCTTGCGTCAGCGTGTGGGTGATGACCTGTTTTTTGAGATGATCCGCACATATTTTGAACGTTTCAAAGATAGTAATGCAACTGTTGACGATTTTGTTGCGCTAGCGAACGAAGTCAGTGGCGAGGATTTGACTGATTTGTTTGATGTGTGGCTGTATCAGAAGGTTGTGCCACAAATCGAAGGGTTCCCCCTTGGGGATGATGCGTCATAATTTCTTGGTTGAGCCGAGATTAGGGAGCATATATGACTTCAAAAACACCTATGGCGTAAATTTGGCGTAAAACTGTTTGGGACGCCCTGAGACACAACGGGACTCGACGAACAAAACGGGGTTTTGGCGATTGACACAAAGGTTCTATTTTGTACGTAAAGGGACATAGTGGGACAACTGGCCTGGTATTACGAAACCGCTGCTCTACCCCTGAGCTACGCTGGCATAGAAGTTAAATTCTAGCCTTTACACGAGCTCATGTCTACTTTCTGTTTTCTTTCGCCTGCAACCTTTGGCTTAACACCTCTTAATAGCATGAGGATTTTGAAGGTGTGGCGTAAGTCGTGACTGCGGACACCTTGCAAACTCCCTCTTGTTGGCATCCCTGCAGCAAAAGAAAACTATGGCACCACGCCGAACGCCTGACCATAGCCCTAGTACCCTTCAGTTCTCAGCCGTTGACATCGCACCGCCGGTAGGTTTTCCGTCCCACTGCGACCACAGTGCTCTCAGACCGGGGTCCAACCGTCTAGAAGCGCAGGCCCGTACAGACCGGGGGGTCTTCTCGAAAATTAGCGCAAATGACGATATAAGAGTGGTTACCACTCATGGTGATGCTGGTCGACGTAGCGCTGACATTGGCAATGGTATCCAAATCGCCGCTCCATTTGAAAAACTTATAACCGCGAGCTGGTGTTGCCACGAGATTGACCACCGTCCCGGCGTCATATGTGCGGGTCCCCTCTCCTGGGATGACTACTGAGCCGCCAGGTGTGCTCAAGATGGCCAGCATGTACTGGACAGGCAAGTCTGCCTCAAAGTTGGCCATTATTGAATAGTTCCCCTTCATGGTGATGCTGGTAACGGCCCTGTTGACATTGCTGATGGTGCTCACATTGCCAGTCCAGTAGACAAAACGATACCCGGCCAGTGGCTTCGCCACTAGGTTGATAACTGTTCGTCCGTAATACGCAAAGCTCCCTGCCCCAGGTGTGGTTACATTACCTCCAGTGGTGCTGGCGATGGTGAGAATATAAATAGGTGAAGCAGGCATTTCATCGGAGGGTACCGTCCCACCAATTAACGCCGGCGCAGCCAGAAGCACTACAGTAATCAAAACGGTGCCAAGTCTTATCATGTATAGGAAGCCTTGTGGGACTATTGTAGCACTAGCGAAGCAAGCATCGATAGCTTGCAGCGTCCAAAAGATGTTATTGAGCAAAGCCGCCACGAAACGCCGCAACCGTTATCACTCCCACGCGCAAACCGAAGCCAGAATCTTGGCGTCAGATTGGCGCAAAAACATTCGGGACGCGCTGGGACATAATGGGACTCTACGAACAAAACGGGATTTTGGCCATTGGTATGAAGGCTCGAATCTAGGCGTGAAGGGAATCATGGGACATTTGATTCAAAATTAGGAGTCATACCACACTATGAATGAGACTGTAAGAGGCTACGCCAGTCTCCTATTATTGTGGTAGTTTCACCATAGAAGGAGCTATAATGTATTGCTGAACATGAATATGCCTTGACCCACGTTCGCTGCATGTCCTGAAGCTGATGCTGAATGCGAGGAGGAGAAAAAGAATGCCATTCAAAGATTTGAGAGAGTTCATTGCCAAGCTAGAGGAAGAGGGTGAAGCCATCAAAATCGAGGAAGAGGTTGATTGGAATCTCGAGGCCTCCGCTATTCTTCGGAGGTCGGCAGAGGAGGGGTTGCCGGCACCATTTTTCCAGAAAATCAAGGGGTATCCGAAGGGATACAGTCTATTTGGCAACAGTGCGAATAGCTTCAGACGGATGGCAATTAGCATGGACCTGAAACCGGACACGCACCCCAGAGAATTGATAGAGGAGTACACACGAAGAAGACAGAAGCAAATAAGACCCGTGCTGGTGACTAGCGGTCCCTGCAAGGAGAATGTTCATACGGGTAACGACGTTGACCTACTCGAGTTCCCTGTTCCCATGCAGCACGAGGGCGATGGCGGACGCTATATCGGCACATGGCATGTCACCATCACGAAGGATCCAGATTCTGGTTGGGTGAACTGGGGAATGTATCGGCACATGGTGCAGAGCAAGGATGCTGTGGGCATATTACTGGCTTCGCTGGCCAAACACCTCGCGATCATACGTGATCGCAGTTATCTGCCTAAGAACAAAGCGATGGAAGTTGCCATTGCTATAGGGGTTGAGCCAATATCGGCTATGTGTGCGGCCAGCCCCTTGCCGGTCGGAGTTTCCGAGGTTGATATAGTAGGAGGTATCAGAGGAGAGCCTGTCGAGCTGGTGAAGTGCGAAACCGTGGACCTTGCAGTCCCTGCAACGGCTGAAATAGTCATAGAGGGAGAATTGAGGCCTGGTGACACGATGGACGAAGGCCCGTTCGGAGAATTCACCGGCTACATGGGAGGACTAAGAGAGCCGAGACCTGTAATAAGAGTAAAAGCGGTTACACACCGGAACGATCCGATACTGGCCTGCAGTTGCTGCGGTATCCCTGTTGATGATAACGCTGTTTTCTCCATGACAAAAGCGGCTGAAATTCTGGAGCTGATGAGAGAACAGGGAAAGCCAGTGACCGGCGTCTTTGTGCCTCTGGTTACTACACACATGTTGGCCATCGTGGCAGTCAGCAAAGCCCATTATCCGGGTGTAGCTGAGGATATCGCCCACCTAATTTGGGCTTCAGGCAGTATCGGTCACGAGACACCGTATATCGTGATTGTCGACGACGACGTAGATCCCTTCAATTTGAACGAGGTATCTCACGCCCTGATAACCAAATGCCATCCGACGCGAGGAATAGTGAGACTGGAACACTCGCCGGTAATAAGTATTGTCCCCTGGTTGAATAAGCAGGAACGAAAAGCTAGATTAGGTGCCAGGGCCTACTTCGATTGTACCTGGCCTTTGGATTGGGATCCGGCCGACGTGCCAAAACGGATTTCTTTCAGACAATCGTACCCTGACAAGGTCCAACAAAAAGCCCTCGGCATATGGCGCAAACACGGATACGGTGAGAAGGCATGACTGTATTGATAGTTGGGATTACTGGCGCATCTGGAGCAATATACGGCATTAGACTGCTTGAAGTGCTTTCCTCCATTAGTAATGTAGAAACGCACCTTATGGTGTCGGAGGCTGCCGAAGCGATAATCAAATATGAAACTGGTAGAAGCATAGAAGATGTAAGAGCATTAGCCAGCTTTTCATACGATATCAGGGACATAGGAGCTCAAATTGCCAGTGGCTCATTCAAGACAGACGGTATGATAGTTGCTCCCTGCACGATGAAGACAATGTCAGCAATAGCCAACTCGTACAGCGAAAATCTCCTAATCCGGGTCGGCGACGTTACTCTTAAAGAAAGAAGACGATTGCTTCTAATGGTCAGAGAAACGCCACTGCATATAGGTCACCTGAGGAATATGGAGAGATTGTGTGAGATGGGAGCCACCATTATGCCGCCAGTTCCTGCTTTCTACCACAAGCCGCAGACAATTCAAGATATCGTTGACCATACAGTGGGCAAGATGCTGGATATATTCGGCATAGAGCACAGTCTTTTCCAGAGATGGTCAGGCATTGCCAAACAAGACTAAAACTTGAGCACATATTAGCTGACGATACAGTATGGTTGAATTTGAACTGACCAAGGGGGAAGGCAGAGCCAGCGTTAATGTCACAGTAAATAGCATGGGCAGCGACCTGGTGGTACGCATTTACAACCAAAACGCCCACATAGGGGCTGTGGCCATAGGAGATTACGACTATGAACACGAAAGAGCTTCTGTATCGGTAATTACCAGGCTGGGACATAAGGACGATGCCTTGGCCCGGGAAGCTGCTTATTTGCTGAGCAAATCTATTAGAAGGCCTGTCTGTGTCGTTGCTGGTGTTCATCTCGACAATATCACTAGGGAAGAAATAGATCAGATTCTGGCGAACACCAGGACTGCAATAAGTGAAATTATTAACGTATGTAGTCAACAGGAGCGCGCCAATTAGACCTTCAAGAACGACGGATACTGACCTCTTTCAGAATCCTAGGGCGGAGGTGTGAACTGTGTGTAAAGCATATCAGATGTATATAAACGGACAATGGCTTGATGCTATTGATGGCAAAACTTTTGATGACTACAATCCTTATAACGGTGAGGTTTACGCCAAGCTACCTTCCGGCAAAAGGGGAGACGCCAGAAAAGCGTGTGACGCTGCCGCGGCCGCCTTCCCTGATTGGTCACACACGCCACCGGCGGAAAGACAGAGATTCTTTCTGAGAGCTGCCGATATCCTTGAGAGAAGACAGCAAGAGATTGTTAATATCGTCACCCAGGAGACCGGTGGTACTTTTGGCTGGGGCATGTTTCAGACCAGCTTTGTTCCCGGCCTGCTGCGGGAAGCCGCTGCTCAGGTACACGCTGTGAGCGGCGAGATCATACCAGCCGACCTTCCGGGAGCCTTGTTTATGGCCATACGCCAGCCGGTAGGCGTGGTGGCAGGGATTGCGCCCTGGAACGCTCCGCTGATCCTCTCCTTGAGGGCGGTAGCTTTGCCAATGGCTTGTGGCAATACCACCGTGCTAAAGCCCTCAGCAGAGGCTCCTGTCAGCGGGGGCATCGTTTTTGCTGAGGTCTTCGAGGAAGCTGGCTTCCCCAGGGGTGTGTTCAACGTGGTAACCAACGGGCCTGGCTTTAGTGAGGAGGTGGGGGATGAGCTAATCGAGCACCCCAAGGTGCGACGACTCAGCTTTACGGGTTCAACGGAGGTAGGCAGGCAGATTGCCGAGAAAGCAGCACGGCATCTCAAAAAAGTGACTCTGGAGCTGGGTGGCAACGACCCGCTGATAATTCTGAAAGATGCTGACGTTGACTATGCGGTCAATGCGGCTACATTCGGCCGCTTCAATCACCAGGGCCAAGTATGTATGTCCTCCAAACGCATTATTGTAGAGAAACCGCTAGCTAGTCAATTTACTGAGAAGTTCGTCGAAAAAGTCCGCAGACTAAAGGTGGGAGACCCTCAAGAGCGGGATACCGTTATCGGACCGCTCATCAATCAGAAACAGGTTGATAAGCTTCACAAACAGGTAGAGGAGGCAATTAAACAGGGCGGCAGAGTTGTCTGCGGCGGCAAATATGACGGGCGCTGCTACTACCCGACTGTGCTGACCAATGTTACTCCGGATATGAATATCGCCCGTGAGGAGACCTTTGGACCGGTAGCACCGATAATAATTGTCGAAGATGCTGATGAAGCAGTCCGCGTGGCCAACGATAGCCGTTTCGGGCTTTCAGCCGGGGTCATTACAAGCAATTTTCAGAAGGGGCTGGACATAGCCGAGAGGCTGGAGTCGGGCATGGTGCATATTAACGACTCCACCATTCATGATGAGCCCCAGGTACCGTTTGGAGGGATGAAGGAAAGCGGCTACGGGCGGCATGGCGGACGGGCTGCCATCGAAGAGTTTACCGAACTCCGCTGGATAACCATACAAAGGACTCCAAGGCAGTACCCTTTCTAAGAATACAGAAGTACGGAAGGAGCTAGCAGGAATGGCCAAGGAGATTATTCTTTACAACCTGAGGGAGGATGTCAAAGAGCAGGACTATGTGAAGTGGTGTGAAGACTACAAAGGGCCGCTGCTGATCGGGCTGCCCGGATCGAAAAGTTTTACACTCCTCAAAATGATGGGGGGAGCCCAGGGAAATGGCCAGAAAGTCATACCACCAAGTCCGGCGAAACCCCCGTTCAACTACATTGGCATTCTGGATGCGACCAGCCCTGAGGAATGGGGAAAGTCCAGGGAGAGCAAAGCCTTCAAAGAATTTTTTTCCCAATGGTCAGGCAAATGGGCCGCCGATTTTTATATACTTGGGGGTATTGAACTTTATCATGGGGAAAGCGCTCAAGGTAGGTCATAGGCGCCAGGCAATGAATTCGATTCCGCCTTTGGTGATCCGGCTCAGAAGACGCACAAAGGCAAGGAGCAAAGATTGCCGCGCCTCTTGTTAGGGTTGCCAAATGCCGTCCCGGCTCCCTTATTCCAGGTCTACGTCTGACTCAGATCCTGCGGACGGCAAAATGG
>JAOUDT010000068.1 GCA_029859145.1 Dehalococcoidia bacterium | reverse complement strand
ACCGATGATCCTCACAAAGCTGCCAAAGGTGCTGACGTAGTCTATACCGATGTATGGGTTAGCATGGGGCAGGAAACGGAAGCAAGGAAGCGGCATCGTGTATTTTCAGGCTATCAGGTGAATGACAAGCTGCTAAGCTTGGCTAAGAAGGATGTGCTGTTCATGCATCCCTTGCCGGCCCACCACGGCGAGGAGGTTTCCGTTGGATTGCTGGATGACCCCAGGTCAGTGGTGTTTGACCAGGCAGAGAACAGACTTCATATTCAAAAAGCATTGCTAGTCAGGCTGCTGTCGAATTCCAAGGTATCAGGCAAATGACCGGGCCCATCGTAGCCATAGTGGGCAGACCCAATGTGGGCAAATCCACGTTACTTAACCGTCTGGCAGGCAGACGGATAGCTGTAGTTGCCGATTTGCCGGGTACCACCAGGGACCGCGTTTTTGCGTTTGTTTCTTGGCAGGGTCGGGATTTGGCTGTGGTTGATACTGGTGGGTGGCAAGGGAAGCCACAAGGATCTCTGGAGGAAAAGGTCAGACAGCAGGTCGACGCAGCTATTACCCAAGCAGATGTCATCATCTTCTTGGTGGATGTCAAAGACGGAGTTATTGCTTCGGATGAGAATATTGCTGATACACTGCGCGCCACCAATAGGCCTGTCATACTAACAGTAAACAAGGTAGATTCTGCCAAGCAAGCGAATCAGGTAGCCGATTTCTATCGGTTGGGCATGGGTGAGCCCATTGCCATCAGTGCTCACCATAATCTCGGGATAGATGATCTGATGAATGCTGTATTGGCTTGCCTGCCCTCACAACCTGTCAGTATTTCTGAGCCGGCAAAAGCTAAGGTAGCCATCGTTGGGAGACCTAATGTTGGCAAGTCAACTCTGTTGAACGCATTGCTGGGACAGGAAAGAGCCATTGTCAATGAGTGTCCAGGGACAACTCGTGACTCACTTGATGCTATGATCCGGTGGGGTGATAAGGAGATCCTCCTTGTGGATACTGCCGGGATCAAGCGTCGCGGAAAGGTCGCTGCCGGAGTGGACTACTATAGTTTGCTGCGCGCACTTCAGGCTATCAATCGCTGTGATGTTGCCCTGTTGGTGATCGATGCCGGTGAATTTGTCACCGCTCAGGATATGCATATTGCGGGCTACATTATTGAAGTTGGCAGGGGTGTGATGTTAGTGGTCAACAAATGGGACCTCGTTGCCCGGGAACAAAGACAGAGATTTAAACAGGGCCTGGAACGAAGACTCAGATTTGCCCCCTACATACCTGTCATGTACATCTCCGCCAAACTAAAGCTGGCAATAAATGAAATTCTGCCGCAAGCCTGGGAAATCTGGCAGGAAAAGCAAAAGCGATTGCCTGGATCAGAAGTCGACGAAGTAGTGAAACAGGTGATAGCCAGCTATCCTCCGCCCCGTACGGGTTCTAGACGGTTGCATGTTATCCGAGCCTATCAAGATGAATCTCAAACAGCGACTTTTGTTCTCGAGGTGAACGATCCCAAGCTGGTTCATTTCTCATATCAGCGCTACCTGCAGAATAGGCTTCGCGGGCGCTTTGGTTTTCGCGGCGTACCTTTGAAGTTGATTTTCACCAGGGCTGCACGTAGAATCAATAAAAGGACAAATGTGAGAGCGCAATGACAGCTGAGTTGGTTGCTGTAGTAGTCATAGCTTATCTCCTTGGTTCGATTCCCTTCGGTCTGATAATAGGGAAGTTAAAAAGTGGTGTTGATATTAGAGAACAGGGAAGCGGCAGGACTGGTGCGACTAACTTGATGAGAGTCGCAGGAACCAGGCTCGGCGTCTTAGCTTTAGTTCTTGATGTGGCCAAGGCTACTGTGGCAGTCGTTCTGGCCACAGTAATTATAGGTCGTGACAGCGGAGTGGTGACCATTGGCGGTGTGTCCATCTACTGGCAGCATATAGCCCAAGTTGCAGCTGGCTTGGCCGCGGTGTTAGGACATAACTGGCCCATATTTGCCAAGTTCAGGGGAGGGAGGGGGGTAACAGCCTATTTTGGCACTGTATTTGCAATTTTCCCACCGGCGGGCATATTTGGTGCTGAGGTTCTGGCTATAGCGGCGCTACGCAGTCGGCACATGTCCCTTGGTTCGCTTCTGGGAGCATTAGCCACCTGGTGCCTAATGTTGCCTCTGACTATTGTCTACAAACTGCTGCCCTCCATCTATCTAATCTATGGTTCAGTCGTGGTCGCATTGATTGTGTATCAGCACCGGGACAATATAAGGCGCTTGAGACAGGGCACGGAACGCCGACTATGGTGAGAAAGCGTGAGAGGCAATGCCCAAAGGTTACTATCATAGGCAACACCTCTTGGGGCAATACACTGGGCGCTTTGCTGGGTGATAAAGGGGCAACGGTAGAACTGTGGACACGAAGCGAAGTTGAGGCCGAAGAGTTAAACCAAGGAAGACGCAGCTATTCCTCTACTAGCCACATCGGAGAAGCCTTAAGTGGGGCTGACCTGGCAATCTGGGCGGTCCCTTCCCAGAAGTTGAGAGAAAACGTCGCCCGGGCCAGAGATCATCTCACAAGTTCGATGATATTAGTGAGCGCTGCCAAGGGACTGGAAGTAGATAGTGGCAAGAGGATGTCACAGGTGCTTGCAGAGGAGGTTGCTCCTTCCCTAAGAGGGCAGATTTGCGTTCTTTCCGGTCCCAATCTGGCAGGGGAGATTGCAGGAGGTTTCCCTGCTGCTTCGGTCATCGCCGCTCAAGATATGGCTTGGGCGGGAAAAGCTCGGAAATTGATGGAATCACCAAAATTCGTGGTATCCACCAGCGATGACGTCGTCGGAGTTGAGTTGGGCGGGGCTCTGAAAAACATCATAGCTCTGGGTGCAGGCATGATAGATGGATTAGGCTTGGGTGACAATGCCAAGGGAGCGTTTATCGCCTGGGGATGGACTGAGGTTGTGTCTCTGGGGGTAGCTTTGGGGGCCAGAGCTGGCACTTTTTATGGCCTAGCTGGTTTGGGCGACCTGATAACTACCTGCGCCAGCACTCTAAGCCGCAATCATTATGTTGGCTATGAACTGGCTAAAGGTCGCTCTTTATCTGAAATCTCTGCCTCCATGACACACGTTGCCGAAGGAGTCGCCACCACGGCAGCAGTCCACCGGTTGGCCAAAGACCAGGGGCTCAAATTACCCATTATCAACCTTATTCATGGGATTCTTTATGAGGGTCTACCACCGAGCCGGGTATTGAGCAAGTTCGAAGGGCTAGTAGCAGGCCACCGCTGCTCTCTGGATTAATTGTCCGAAGGCGGTTCAGTCCGAGGTAGTACCTTGGCCAATTCCTCAAAAAGACGTCGCTGGTTCTTGTCCAGGTGTTGTGGAGTCGTTATGACTACCTTGATGAGCAAGTCTCCTCTACCTCTGCCATCAACATAAGGGATTCCCTTGCCTTTACAGCGAAACATCTTTCCATTCTGCGTTCCCGGTGGTATTTTCAAGTCCACCTTTCCATCCAGGGATGGCACTTTTACCTCATCGCCCAGAGCGGCTTGAGCAAAATTGATGGCCAACTCATAAAGAATGTCAGTGCCATCTCTGTGGAATAGGCTGTGGGGCTTTACTGAAAAAGTCACATAGAGGTCGCCGGGTGGGCCTCCATATACACCGGCGCTCCCTTCTCCGTCCATGCGTAGTCGGTGTCCATCATCCACACCGGCCGGAATAGCAGCGCTTATCTTGCGCTTTGCCTTTATTCTCCCCTTGCCCTGGCATTGAGAGCAGGGATTGCTGATGACTGTGCCTCTGCCTCCGCAGCGAGAACATGTGGTGGTGCTGGTGTACCGCCCAAAGATGCTCTGCTGAACTCTTCTCACCTGTCCTGTTCCACGGCAATCAGGACATGTCTCAGGATTTGTCCCCGGTTTGCTGCCAATGCCATGGCAAGAAGGACAAGACTCGATGCGTGATATTTCAATTTCCTTCTCACATCCGAAGACCGCTTCCTCAAAGGAAAGAGTAAGGTGACTCTGCAGGCTGTCCCCCTTCTGGGGAACACGTTGAGCAGGCCGTCCGAAAATGGTGCCAAAACCGTCCCAGAAGGATTCAAAAATATCTCCGAGTCCGCCGAAGCCGAAATCGGGAAAACCTCCTTCGACATCTATCCGACCATAGCGGTCATATCTGTTCCTCTTCTCGCGATCGGAAAGAACCTGGAAGGCCTCGTTTATTTCCTTGAATTTCTCCTCGGCTCCTGGCTCTCTATTACGGTCGGGATGGTACTGGAAAGCTAGCTTGCGAAACGCCTTCTTAATTTCCACATCGCTGGCGTTTCGAGGCACTCCCAGTACTTCGTAGTAGTCTTGTCCTATCGCCATAACCTTCAAGTATAGCTCTTAAATCCTTGTGCTGACAACTTTCGCAATAGGGAGTAGTCAGCAAATTGTCCTGTTGCCCCTTCCCTTGACAAGGGACAGGGAGTATAGATGACAGAGAAGCTACGCCGCTCTCTATAGTGTCCTTCCTTTCCTTCATGGGTTGATGAACAATCTAACGTAGCCAAGCGGCAAATATTGGACATCTTGAGAAGTGCTATAATCACAGCGCCGTGAAAGAGCGGATTGAAAGACTACTCCGTGACCGTAAAAAAGAAAAAATCATCGGCCAAAACCTTAAAACTTCGGCAGTGCTTATACCTATTTTCTACAACCAAGGCCAATATCATGTCTTGTTTACCGAAAGGAGCGATCAGGTAGTTTTTCACAAGGGGCAGGTCTGCTTCCCCGGTGGGACTCAGGAGCCATCTGATTCCAGCTTGCTCCAAACTGCCATTAGGGAGGCTGAGGAAGAGATAGGTTTGGCCGCCAAAGATATTGAAATTCTGGGAGAACTCGACGATATGCTGACCTTTGTCACCAACTATGTCATCTCACCCTTTGTCGCGTTGATAAGCTATCCCCACTCTTTGAAAACCGACGGGAGAGAAGTCAAGGGAGCCTTTTCTGTTCCACTGTCATTTCTGATGGACGAAGCCAATTTCAAGCAGGATTCTTATGCCTATGAGTATGAAGGGCATATCATCTGGGGGGCTACCGCCAGGATCTTGAGGCAGCTCATCGGCTTATTGAAGTCTGAGAGTGGGGCATGATAATCGTCATTTCTTCTCTTCAGGCTTCTCTCTAGCCTTGACTTTGATTGCTTTGGGTTTTACCTCTTCAGCTTTGGGTATGGTCAATGTCAGAACACCGTCCTCTATTGTTGCCTCAGCCTTGTCTGTCTTAAGGCCGCCGGGAAGGACCACACTGCGGGAAAAGGAACCATAACGTCTCTCCTGGTACAGGTAGTCCTTCTTCTTTACCTCCTTTGGCTTTGGTTCCCCCTTTGATCGTCAGGGTTTCACCAGTGATGTCAATGGCGACATCCTCAGGCTTGACCCCCGCCAGAGTTGCCTTCACCACTACTTCGTCGGGTGTCTGGTAGACGTCCAGCGCGGGTACGGTTACTTCACCAAGGGCGGCCAAAGCACGAGAGGGCCGAACAAAGCTGTCCTCGAATAGCTTGTCCATTGCCTGTCTCAGGCTCATAAGTTCGGTAAAAGGTTGCCATCTTTCTATAGCCATTTATCTCACCTCCTTCCTTAATTTCTTGCTGTGCCCCACTCTCAGTTCACCCAGGTATTATAAGAAACTTGACAGACTTTGTCAAACATCTTCCAAATATTTGACAAAAGCTTTAAACTATTTTATAATTCGGCAAATCATTGAGGTAGAGAGATGGCAGGCAAAGATTACTATAGGGTTTTGGGCGTAGATAGGAATGCTTCCGACAAGGAGATCAAGCAGGCTTACCGTCGTTTGGCTCGCAAGCATCATCCTGACGTTAACCCTGGCGATAAATCGGCTGAGGCAAGATTCAAGGAGATAAACGCCGCCTACGAAGTCCTCTCTAATCCTGAAAAGCGCAAGAAGTATGACCAATTTGGCGACCAGTGGGAATACGCTGAACAATTTGCCAAAGCTGGGGGACAGGAGAGAGTTCGCTGGGATTTTGGCCAAGGTGGCACGACTTTCGAATATGGTGACATTGGCGACTTTGGCGATGTTCTCTCAAGCTTATTTGGAGATTCCGGTATAGGCTCCAGAATGAGGGGTGGACCACAGCGTGGTCAGGATATAGAGTCGCCGATCGAGGTAAGTCTTGAGGAGGCGTACCATGGCTCTACCCGTGTCATACAGCTACAGACAACTGAGCTGTGTGCAGCCTGCGGCGGCACAGGCAGAGTGGGCAATCGAGTCTGCACTATTTGCAGTGGTGCCGGTGCCAAAGTGATTCCCAGGCGCCTGGAGGTCAAGATTCCCGCGGGAGTTAGGGACGGCTCGAGGATTCGTATAGCTGGGGAAGGAGGGCCAGGTCGTGCCGGGGCGAACAAAGGTGACCTTTATCTGGTAGCGAAGGTTTTGCCCCACAAACTCTTTGAGCGCAAAGGGGATGACCTTTACGCTGATGTGTCAGTGCCTTTGGCCACCGCCATACTGGGTGGCGAGGTTGGATTGCCCACTTTGAACGGCAGTCTATCTCTTAAAATTCCACCGGAGACTCAGAACGGCAAAGTTTTCCGCCTGGCAGGGAAGGGCATGCCGCAGCTAGGCAATGCAAACTACGGTAACCTATTTGCCAGGGTAAAAGTGGTTCTGCCCACCAGTTTGACTGATGAGGAAAGAAGACTATTTGAAAAACTGCGGTCTCTGCGACCAACATGAAGCGAGGTGCCACGATGGTAGACTGGGAATCCAAACCGAGATTTGTAATAAGCGTAGCCG
>JAOUDT010000067.1 GCA_029859145.1 Dehalococcoidia bacterium | reverse complement strand
GCGGTGGGATTTTCACCAAAGGGGCCGATGCCGGTTCTGACCTGGTGGGCAAAGTGGAGGCGGGGATACCGGAGGATGACCCCAGAAACGCTGCTGTGATAGCCGACAACGTCGGCGATAACGTCGGTGATGTCTGCGGGATGGGTGCCGACCTTTTTGAATCCTATGTGGAAACCGCTGTTGGCACTATGACACTTACTACGGTGGGTGTCATACTGGCACCGTGGGTTAAGGGAGTGCTATTCCCCACACTTCTCGATGAGGCAGTTGCCCTGCAGCGCGCCTGGTGGCTGCCCCTTCTCATCATGGCTGCCGGCATTGTGGCTTCCGTAATCGGCTGTTTTCTGGTCAGGGTCGGGGAAAAGGTGGAGATGAGTGCTCTTCTGGGAGCTTTGCGCCGCGGCACACTGGGCGCCACAGTACTGGCGGCGGTGTTTGGCTTCCTGGTGATTCATTTTTTGGGGGCCAGCTTAGGTCTTTTCTGGGCAATGCTGGCCGGCCTCGTGGCTGGTGCCTTAATGGGGGAAGCCACAAATTATTTCACCTCTTATGCCTTCAAGCCAACACAAGAAATTTCGGAAGCTTCCACCAGAGGCGCCGGCGCTACCATAATTCGGGGCTTTGCCAATGGTTTGATGAGCACATGGCCGCCGATAGTCCTGGTAGCCCTGGCTATTATCATAGCGTACAAGTTCGGCAGCTTCTACGGTGTCGCCCTGGCTGCCGTTGGTATGCTGTCCACGCTGGGCGTCACGCTGGCTACCGATGCTTACGGACCTATAGCTGACAATGCCGGAGGCATCGCCACTCAGGCGGCGCTGCCACCCGAGGTGCGTGAGAGGACCGATGCTCTGGATTCTCTGGGAAACACCACAGCCGCCACGGGCAAGGGATTCGCCATCGGCGCTGCTGTCATGAATGCCCTGGGCTTGATCCTGGCCTATGCTATGGCCGTCGGGATAGTCACAATCTCAGCAACAGGGCAGTTGAACCCACTGCCTCCAGAGCTGAGCTTGCTGAGTACGCCGATTATCGTCGGCGTGATTCTCGGTGCCCTTATCCCTCCCGTCTTCTGCGCTATGAGCATGAAGGCAGTCGGTATAACTACGGCGGCAATTGTCGATGAAGTCCGCCGGCAGTGGCGGGAGATAAAGGGCCTGATGGAGGGAACAGCCCGGCCCGAATACGGCAAGTGCGTGGATATCGCCACCAGAATAGCATTGAAAGAAATGTTGATTCCTTCCATAATGACGATCATTGCGCCTGTCATCGTGGGAGTGGTTCTCGGCAAATATGCCCTGGCTGGCTTTCTTATCGGCGCCCTGGCTACCGGTTTCATCCTCGCTATCACCTTGAACAACGCGGGCGGAGCCTGGGACAACGCCAAGAAATGGATTGAAGCCGGGAAGTTCGGAGGCAAAGGTTCGGACGCCCACAAAGCTGCTGTTGTTGGAGATACGGCCGGCGACCCTATGAAAGATACGGCCGGCCCGTCCTTGAATATCATGCTCAAGCTGATGTCGGTGATTTCGCTGATGCTGGCGCCAGTATTACTGAATCTCGGTGGTCTGATATGACTGCAGCAATCCCCATACAGTGCCCCTATGTAAGCTCACCATATGTTTTACAATGCTGATAACATGGGTGGTGTCGTTCGTACAGTGAACCAGCTGAAGAGAAAACCCTTCCTTTACGTTTTTATGAGCCTCTGCCTGCTAGTTACCTCCTGCGTCGTTAGTCCGCACCTGGGTGAATTCGCTGAAAAACACGCCTCATCTCCCCTTTCAATGTCCTGTTACTTCCAGGATTACGCTTCAGTATCAGTCGCCCCCAGAGCTCGTGACAACCCGCGGAGACCCAACCATGCCAAAGACAACGTCTACAGCAGAACGGTGTCAACACACGGCGCTTGTGCGGCGTCACAGATATACTTGCAGTTCTTGGCGAACCTTTACAGGAATATGGCCCGGCTTTGCGGTCTTGCTGGTATCTCTGACGTGGGGCTCCACCGGGCCTGCGAGTTACTGGATATACCCCCTCCTTCCAATACGCTTTCCTTCTAGCACTCTAGAATCACGTACCGTGAAAGCCCGATTAATCACGCAATATGGCGTGGGGCTTTTGTCAAGACTATCTAGCATAAGGAGGCACAAATGTTTTGGAAGCATAATGAAAGCAAGGGAGTAAACTTGCTGGAACCCAAGGAAGTACCTGAGCTGATGCGTCAGAAGTCAGTGAAAAAGGAAGAGAAACTACGAGGACCACAGGCGATACCAGAGCTAGTGCAGAAGTATTTGGTAGCTGAAAGGAGAATGGACCCTGACCTGGCAAAGCTTCTCAAGGCCGTGATGCGCAAGAGCGCAAGCCAAGAAGGGCTACTCAATATCAGAGTTTTCGACGAATCTGAGGCCCTGGCAAAGAAGGTGAAGGTTGAGAATTACACATCTCTTGATGAGCATCAAGATTTGGTAGGCTACGAAGGATGGGTCGATTTGGAATCAAAACGGGTTGGACTGCTAGAAAAGAAGAAGATTAGCGCCGACACTACTATTTTCACCGAAGCCGAGATACTGAAGAAAATCGAGGAGCTAGGCGAACCGGGCAGCACGGCGTTCTTCTACATGGCGAGGGGTGGCACAAACGGTGGTCCCCTTGGCATGGGCGCTACTGTGGTCGAGCTTGACCCAGACTATTCGGGAGAGAAGAAAAGAAAATACAGCGTGTATTCTGCCGACGTAGTTGACATGAAACCCGTAGGTAAAGGAAACAAAGTTTTCGACTCCAACAAACCGAAGGACGTCGCACGTTGGATTAAGAACGGCCATCATAAGCGCACGTACTAGTGCAGGCGACCCGTCTTGATGCCGCCGGCCCGTCCTTGAATATAATGCTCAAGCTGATGTCGGTGATTTCGTTGATGCTGGCGCCCCTTGTTAATGCGTTTTGGTGGTCTGATCTAGCGGGTTTAGCGGGCAGGCATAATCGCTGAACCCTGATGTGCCTGCCTCGCTGATTCCGCCGCCTATTAAGGCTGGCCCTTGATAGTGCGAATACAGAGATCGTTACCCAGGCTCATCCAGTCAAGCTCAGATTTCTTGCCACTCTCTCTTCCTGAGACCCGTAAATATTGCCGAGATAATCGCTCCCGCGATGAAAAGCAAACATAAGTCAGATGGAATGACCCATATCCATAGTAAGAACACAAAACAAGGGACCAAAAGGCTTGAAATGAAGCATGTCGTCCAATATTTTCTCCTAAGGCAAAAGACTCCGCCGACAGTAACAAATGCAGTTGAGAGAATCATGAGCAGGTCAAAAGTGAGGCCATAATAGGCTTGAATGCCGTAGACAAAGATGCCCATGGCTACCACGCTAAGAATCATCATGAGAATACCAGCTGCTATTCTCATTCTCTCCCTCTGTCAATGCCAGATGTGGGGATACTTCATATAAGAATAACAGTTCCTTCAGAGAAAGTCAATACATCGTTATTTGGCAAGACTTCGGTCTTGTGCCTTATCGGGACTGAAGCCAAGAAGACGTGTTTTGTGGCATCTCTGTGAGGAAGCGTCATTCCTAAGGTGTCAACTAACGCTTTCTTTTGAGAAGCCTGAGCGCCAATGGTAGAATAGAGAGCCATGCCCGATACCATATTCATCAAGGGTGCCCGGGAGCACAACCTCAAAGACATAGATGTAGTCATCCCCAGGAACAAACTGGTGGTTATCACCGGTGTTTCCGGCTCGGGAAAAAGTTCCTTGGCTTTCGATACCATATATGCTGAAGGGCAGCGCCGCTACGTAGAGTCTCTTTCCGCCTATGCCCGCCAGTTCCTGGGGCAGATGGAGAAACCGGACGTTGATTACATCGAAGGGCTTAGCCCGGCCATATCCATCGACCAGAAAGGGCCACCCCATAATCCCAGGTCTATTGTGGGCACGTTGACCGAAATCTATGATTACCTGCGCCTTCTTTTCGCCCGCATCGGGCATCCCCACTGCCCTGAATGCGGAAGGGAGATCTCCCGTCAGACAGTGCAGCAAATTGTGGATGCCGTTCAGGAAATACCTCAGGGCAGCCGTATCATGATTCTGGCGCCTCTGGTCAGAGACCGCAAAGGTGAGCATCAGGCGATATTCAAGGACTTGCAGAAGGCCGGGTTTGTCAGGGTCCGAGTCGACGGGCAGATTCATGACCTCTCCGACCAATTTCAGTTAGACAAGAATAAGAAGCATACCATAGAGGTGGTGGTTGACAGACTTCAGATAGAGGAAAAGGGGAATGCCACCCGCCTTGCTGACTCCGTTGAGACAGCGCTAAAACTGGGATCGGGTGTGGTGCTTATCAAGGTCCTCGACGGTGAGGAATTACTGTTTTCAGAGCATTTCGCCTGTGTCTATTGCGGCATAAGCCTGGGAGAGATTGCTCCCAGAACGTTCAGCTTTAACAGCCCTTATGGAGCTTGCTCGGCTTGCACGGGATTGGGCTGTAAACTGGAAATCGACCCAAACCTAGTTGTGCCGGACAAGGGACTGAGCTTGGTTGAAGGAGCTATTCAGCCCTGGCTGAGAAACGGGCAGCTTAGCACCTGGTCCACCAGCATACTACAGTCTCTGGGTCGCCGCCACGGTTTTTCTCTGTCTACACCGGTGAAGGGTTTGAGCGAAGAACAATTGCGCGTAATTCTCTATGGTGACGGGGGTGATCTAATTCCCGCCACATACGAAGACCGCAACGGTCAACTCCGTCAGTACTACGCTAATTTTCCGGGCGTCATACCATACCTGGAGCGCCGCTACCGAGAGACGAGCTCGGATAGTGTCAGAGCGGATATCGAGCGCTATATGGCATCCAACCCCTGCCCTAGCTGTCAGGGAAAGAGACTGAAGCCAGAGTCTTTGGCCGTCACGGTTAGCGGTAAAAACATCATGGATGTCACCGCATTGCCTGTCACAGAGTCCCTAGATTGGGTGGAACAGCTAGGTGACAGAATCAGCCCTCGAGAACTCACCATAGCCAGACAGATTATCAAAGAGATCCGTGCCCGGTTGGGCTTTCTGAGAGACATCGGTCTGGGCTATTTGACTCTGGACCGTCCTTCCGCAACATTGAGCGGTGGCGAGGCGCAGAGAATTCGCCTGGCTACCCAGATTGGCAGCGGGCTCAGCGGTGTACTTTATATTTGTGATGAGCCCACGGTTGGTCTGCATCCTGCCGACGGCTCCCGGCTCATCACCACGCTGAAACGCCTCAGGGACCTGGATAATACCATAATCATCGTAGAGCACGATGAAGCTATGATGAGAGCGGCTGATTACATTATTGATATGGGGCCCGGCGCTGGTAAACAAGGCGGAGAGGTAGTCGCCACGGGGACATTGCAGGACATAATGGCCTGCCCTCAATCAATAACGGGACAGTACCTCAGTAGGACAAAGCAAATCCCGTTGCCACGTGAGCGTCGGCCAGGCTCCGGCAAAGAGCTGGCAATCGTAGGTGCCAGAGAGAATAACCTGAAGAACATCGATGTCCAGATCCCCTTGGGCAAGTTTGTTTGCGTCACTGGCGTTTCGGGAAGCGGCAAAAGCTCTCTCATCAACGAAGTCCTGTACAAAAGATTGGCTCGCCTCTTCTACCGGGCCAAGGAGAGGCCAGGCGAGTGTGATAGCATTGTGGGCACTGAATTCGTTGACAAGGTGGTCAACATTGACCAATCGCCGATTGGTCGCACCCCGAGAAGCAACCCCGCAACTTATACCGGGACATTCACCCCTATTCGAGAGCTTTTCGCCGCTGTTCCTGAAGCTAGAGTGCGTGGTTATCCCCAGGGGCGCTTTTCCTTCAACGTAAAAGGGGGAAGATGTGAAGCCTGTCAGGGGGCGGGCTACGTCCAGATTGAGATGCAATTCCTGCCCAACGTCACCGTCGCCTGCGAGGTATGCAAGGGGAGAAGGTATAACCGGGAAGCGCTGGAAATTCAGTTCAAAGGGAAGAATATCGCCGAAATCCTGGATATGACAGTGGACGAAGCTCTGGTTTTCTTTGACCACTTCCCTAAAGTCAAACACAAGCTGGAAACCCTTCGAGACGTAGGTTTGGGGTATATTTGCCTGGGTCAGCCAGCACCCACTCTCTCGGGAGGCGAGGCCCAGCGAGTAAAACTAGCTACTGAACTATCCCGCCGATCGACGGGCAAAACGCTCTATATACTGGATGAGCCGACCACCGGCCTTTCTTTCTCAGATATCGCCTGTCTCTTAAAGGTCCTCCAGCGCCTGGTCGATTACGGAAACACGGTAATTATCATTGAGCACCACCTGGACGTGGTCAAAAATGCCGATTGGGTAATTGACCTTGGCCCTGGAGCTGGCGACGAGGGTGGCTACCTTGTAGGTGCTGGCACGCCTGAAGGGCTGACTCAAAACCAGGCTTCTTTCACTGGACAGTATTTACATGCTATATTATCAACGCCGCACGAAAAGGTATTGACATGAAATCGAAGCTCAACAGAGAAGAAATCCTTGACTCCATCCACGGCAATGTCCAAGACAGAAATATGATTAAGCATATGTTAGCTACCGAGGCTATCATGCGGGCTTTGGCCAGAAAGCTGGGAGAAGATGAGGAGGAGTGGGGTATTACCGGGCTCATCCACGATATTGATGTGGAACTGGTTGAGGGCGATATGAGTAGCCACGGTAAATTGGGGTCTGATCTCGCCCGCGAGCTGGGAGTCAATGCGACTATGGCCCATGCCATTTTGTGCCACAATGAGGCCCACGGCGTTCCCCGAGAAATGAAATTAGACAAGGCCCTTTTTTGCGCTGACCCTCTGAGC
>JAOUDT010000066.1 GCA_029859145.1 Dehalococcoidia bacterium | reverse complement strand
GGGATTAACAATGCCGACCGAGGTTGTCTCGGTCATTCCCCATCCCTCGTGAATTCTAGCGTTGGTCCGCTTCTCCCAGCCCCGGGCAGTGTCCTCCAAAAGGGCATCAGCACCGGAGATAAGAACCTTAATTTTCTTCCAATCTACTCTGTTAGTCTTTTCGTAGTCCTTGAGATATTCATACAGGGCGGGAACGCTGTAGAAAATAGTCCCTTTGTGGTTCTCTATTGCGCTCAGAATGTCATCAGGGTCAGGAGTCGTGATCAGTATTGAGGTGTAGCCCTCGGTCATTGCTCCCATCATGACCACCGCTTGACCGTAGATGTGATAGAAGGGCAGATAAGCTATTACGACCTCTTTCCCTTCCTGTACGATATCACCCCAGAATTTACTGCCGAGGTGTCGAGCGGCGGCAAAATTGTAGTGAGTTATCTTGGCACCTTTGGGCCTGCCGGTTGTCCCTCCGGTGTAGGGAAGAGTCACTATGTCCTCTCTAATATTGAACTTTATATCGGGCGGATTCGGGGGATATTTCTTCAGCAAATCCTGGAATCGATAAAATCCCTCTTTTTGAAATATTTCCACAGGCGGGGCGGCCATTTTCTGATATACAGCCCGCAGCACAGTGCTGCCCATAAACTTTTTCATTGAAGGCAGGTACTCGCCGATGCTGGTCAGGATGACCGCATCCAGCTTGACTCCACTTTTTTCCACGTTATCATAAAGAATATCCAGGCAAACAAGCATCCTCGCCCCGCTATCCTCGATCTGGTACTTGATCTCTGGGCTAACGTAAACCGGGCTGATCGCTGTCAGAGTAGCCCCGGCTTTCAGGGCTCCGAAATAAGCTATCATGAACTGCGGCGAGTTAAGCAGCAGGAGAGCAATTTTGTCCCCCTTCTTGATGCCCAAGTCCTGTAGCGCCGTAGCAAACCTATCAACTTGCTCACGGAGCTCTTTGTAGCTCACCTTTCTGCCGTAGAACACCACAGCGGTCTTGTCCTTCCATCTATCCGTAACTTCATTGAAAGTATCCACCACGGACTTCTCCTCGACCGTAATGTCCTTTGGCACACCCTCCAGATACCATTTCAACCACGGCTTGGCTTCGTATATGGCTTTGTTGGGATCTTGTGTCATTGTGTCACCTCCGTTTCATTACAAATAATGTCTGTAGTTAGGCGCAAAGCATAATTAGTTGGTGTTTCCAAAAACCCAACTCATCTTACCCGCATTTCAGCGAAGTGTCAAGGTTTTTCATCACTCGCTAAGATTGCTCCGCCGGTATTGTGCCTCACAACGACGCCCCACTTGTCATTGCTGGCCAGGCACGACGCCCCCGCAAGCCAAGGCCTTAAACTAGGCACAATTATAGTGCGACCCTCCAAGGCCATGGCGTCTCTCCCTGGCACGAGGCTAAAGCCCGGCACTACGTTTGCGTTTGTTCGATCTTCGCATGTCGCGCTGTCATTTTGGCTTTTGACCTTTCGTTTTTCAAAAGACGGAGATGGAGTCTACCAGTACCTAATCAACGATTTGTGTGTTTGCTGCCGCAGCAGTGGGCCGTGTATCCACTTGTGACGCTCGAGACCTCATCTTGACACTAGGGCCAGATTAAGGTAACATTGCGGCGGCCCGCAGTTTCGCAAAATACAGAAGGAACTACAATATTCAGAGAAAGGAGGCTAAATATATGGAAGAAGCAGTAATTGTCAGCTATCTGAGGACACCCTTTTCCAGGGCGAGGCCGAGAGAGCCGGAGAGAGACGCGTTCAACGGTCTGAGAATGGACGACCTGGCAGCCAGGCTCATCCAGGAGATGATAAAGCAGACCAAGATAAACCCCGAGGAAATCGGCGACGTGCTCACTGGGACTGCCATGCCGGTGCTTGAGCAGTGGCTCTATGGAGGAAAGTCCATCAACTTTCTGGCCAAGCTCCCGTGGAATGTCCCGGCCCAGGGGACCGACCGCCAGTGTGTCTCGTCAATGTCCACGATACACCAAGGGGCCATGGAAATCATGCTGGGCTACTCGGATATCGTCATCTCCTGCGGAATTGAGCACATGACGCACGTCCCGACCCTGGGAGGAGGCGGCCGACAGGTCCCGATAGAACCCAATCCCAAATTTATGGAATTCAAAGAATTGGACATAATGACCACCATGAACATGGGCCTGACCGCTGAGAAGCTGCTCGCGGAGACCACCTTCACCCGGGAGGACATGGACAAATGGGCCATGAAAAGCCATCAGATGGCGGCCAAGGCGCTCCAGGAAGGGTATTTCAAGGGCGAGATAATGCCAGTCGAGGCTCCACAGGCGGATGGAACCAAGAAAGTCATTGACTATGACCTGAGTGTCAGGGCTGATACCACGCTGGAGGCTCTCGCCCAGTTGAAGCCCTCCTTCAAGCCGGACGGGCACATAACGCCAGGCAATTCCTCTCCGCTCAACGCCGGGGCCAGTGCCATGATGCTGATGTCCAAGAAGAAGGCCAAGAAGTTGGGCCTCAAGCCCTTGGCTAAGATTGTATCCATGGGGTTGGCTGGAGTTGACCCGACAATGATGGGGAAAGGCCCGGTCCCTTCTAGCCGCAAGGCTCTGGAACACGCTGGCCTCGAGGCCAAGGACATTGACTTCTGGGAGATCAACGAGGCCTTCGTCATCGTGGCGCTCTACACCATGAAAGAACTGGGCATCGACCCCGAGAAAATCAACGTCAAAGGTGGCGCTACTGCCATCGGACACCCGCTGGGAGCCACCGGCACCAGGCTGGTGGGCACCTGTGCCAGAATACTCAACGTCGAAAAGGGCAAATACGGTCTGGCCACTGCCTGTGTTGGCGGCGGTCAGGGCGCTGCCACCATACTGGAGCGGGAAGCCTAAACGGGGCCGACTTTTTTCTCTTATACCTCATACGTGGGGGCGGGGTTTGTCCCCGCCCCTCCTCTTTATATTCCCCGGTTTCCCCCAGAGATTGCCGCGCCCCCTTCCGCGGACGGGACCCTGGCAACGACAGGAAGGGGAAGTATCATCGTGAGCCGCCCACTCGGGGGCATGGCAACCTCACCAGCCAAATCCCCAGCAGAACTGCGGTGCGACCTTCCAGGGTCGTGTAGTCTCCGCTTACCACGAGCCTGAAGCCTCACACTGGTTATTTGCGTTTTTGTTTGTCCTTCTCAATTTCTGACCTTTGACTTTTGAATTCTTTGAGCCTCTCCTCTTCGGGCCGTCACGCAGTATGGTAAAATAATCCGCAACACGGATTTAACGCGGGGGAGATATGTACAAGAAGAAGAAGGTGGCCGCCTTGAAGCATCGGCGGCGAGAGAAGAAGCTCAAGGAAAGAAGAAAGGCCCAGGCTCCGCCAGCTCCGCCTAAGGAGAAATGAAAAGGGCACTCCTGTTGACCGGCCAGCCGGGCACAGGTAAGACTGCTCTCATCAAAGAAGCTCTGGCCAGGACCAAGGTCAAGGGCGGCGGCTTCTATACCGAGGAGATACGGACGGGCGGGATAAGGCAGGGGTTCCGGATTATCACCCTTGGCGGCCAGGAGGCGATATTGGCCCACGTCAGCATCTCCAGCCCCTATCAGGTCAGCAAATACCGGGTGGACACAGATGCTTTGGACAGAGTTGGTGTTGCCGCCCTGTGTCAGGCGATCAGCCAAAGCGACCTCATAGTCATTGATGAGATTGGCAAGATGGAGCTTCTGTCGCCCCAGTTCAGGGAAGCCGTGACGCAAGCACTAGACAGCGGCCGCAGAGTTTTAGGCACCATCATGCTCAACCCTCATCCCTTTGCCGACCAAATCAAACGCCATCCCGAAGTTGAAGTGCTCCTGGTAACGAGAGACAACCGCCCTCAGGTAATGAATGAAGTCTTAAGCTGGCTAAGGGAGGATTGGGCTGAGTCACCAGTAAAGTAGCTCTTGAGTCAAATCAGTCATTCCTATAAAATACGAGGACCTATGCCTTCAGGAATTTATAGGAGATTCGTCTGGGCTGGTTTCATCCTGATAGCCATCATATTGATAGGCACGGTGGGCTACTGGTTCATTGGCGGCGGACAATACTCATTTGTGGACACCCTCTATATGACGGTCATCACCATAACGACAATTGGCTTCGCGGAAATCATTGATCTATCGGGGAGCGTCGGGGGCAGGATATTTACCATATTCATTGCTGTTTCCGGAGTCGGTACAATGGCATACATTGTCACCAATCTCACTGCTCTGATAGTTGAGGGACAGCTGACGGAGTCCTTCAGGAGGAGAAGAATGGAAAAGATAGCCGGTAGCTACAAAGACCATTACATTGTGTGCGGTCTTGGTCGAGTGGGCTGCTACATAGCCAACGAGCTTCGCGCGACTAGAAGGCCTCATGTAGTAGTCGATGTCAACAAAAGCAGTGTAGGGAGCTGCCTGGAATCGTTGCCCGATGAGGTCTTCATAGAAGGTGATGCTACCGACAGCGACACCCTTCTAAAAGCCGGCGTTGAGAAAGCCGCCGGACTGTTCGCTGTAGCCGGGGATGACAACCAGAACCTGGTAGTGAGTCTGACGGCAAAGCAGCTTAACCCCAAGTTGAGGGTAGTGGCCCGCGTCAATGACATGAGAAACAGCCAAAAGATGAAGAAGGCGGGCGCCGATGCCGTCGTCTCACCTTGCGCTATCGGTGGGTTGAGGATGGCTTCCGAAATGGTGAGACCCACGGTAGTATCGTTCTTGGACACTATGCTGAGGGACACAGGCATGAATCTACGGGTTGAAGAGTTGCCCGTACCCGAATCGCTTGTGGGCCGACCTATATCGGCGCTGAATCTGAAGAGATGTTCCCATGCCCTGCTGTTGGCGGTTAAGACAGGAGACAACTGGGTTTATAATCCATCAGAAAGCTATGTCATTGCCCAGAAGAATACCCTGGTGTTCATGACCACGCCTGAGGGGCGAGACGAGCTAGCCGGGTTTCTCAGGGAATAAATATGGCGACGAGGCAATTCTAGTGATATTGAAATTTCTAGGGACACATAATGCCGAGTCCAAGAACACGAGGCTCGTGTCCTTCCTCATTGATGATGTCCTGGCTGTAGATGCCGGGAGCCTGGTTTCCGAGCTGACCTTCACCCAGCAGAGGAAAATAAAGGCAATTCTGCTTTCTCACGGCCACTACGACCATATCAAAGCGGTCCCTACTTTTGCATTTAACAATTCCGACCGTATTACAAAGATTCTTGCCACTCCGAAGACCCTTGAAATTCTCTCGTCCCATCTGATCAACGGTGTCGTCTATCCCGAGTTCAACAGCGAGGCCTCATTTCTCAGAAAGGCAACCATCAAATTAGTCCCATTGGAACCCCTCAAGCCGCGGACTATCCAGGGCTACAAAGTCGTAGCCGTGCCTGTGTCACATCCTCTTGACGGCGTGGGCTTTGAGATAACCTCCGCAGACGGAAAGACCTTGTTCTATACGGGCGATACCGGTCCCGGGCTTTCTTCTGCTTGGGCAGCCATATCCCCGCAACTGATGATCGTTGATGCAACATGGCCCAACAGGCTTGCCACTACGGCTAGAGCTGCCAGTCACCTTTGTCCGCAGATGCTCATGGACGAGTTGATTGAGTTCCGTCGCATAAAGGGCTACCTGCCAAAGATAGCCGTAATCCACATGAGCCCACAACATGAGCCCCTCATAAAGAGAGAACTCGCAGAAATAGCCAGATCGCTGAGAATCTCGATTGATATCCCCCGCGAAGGAAATGAGCTTATCCTGTGATACAACTATATAGCTATCCGCAGCGGTGAGATTGGGAATAGGGAAGAGGCTATATCTCTTTGTCTCGGGGTTCTGTCCAGTAGCCGAATGCCGAGCCAAGCTTGGCCCGTGATTTCCTGGTCTTGATGAAAGCTTCAAAGAAAGTCTTGCAGTCGTCAAGCATCGTCTGGGCATAAACTATGGCTTTGGGCAGGTCTTCGTCGGGCGCACTGGACACCTTGCCATGACCGGGGTAAAGCTGTTTGACCTTCAGATTACTCAAGCGCCGGACCGAATTCACATAGTCACTGACGTTACCGCCCACAGCTATCTCGGACAGAGTGCCTCCAGCAAACACTGTGTCGCCAGTGAACAGCAATCCTGCTCTTGGCTCGTATAGGCAGATGCAGCCAGAGGTGTGTCCGGGCGTATGTATCACCTGAAGTTCATAAGTTCCAAGGTCAATCATAGAGCCGTCCTCCAGCCAGACATCTACCCAGAAGGGTTTGGTGGGTTGATCGTGGTACTTTCTGAAAGTGACAAATTCATCCTGTAACTCCAGTTTGTTGGCTGCCAAACGATGCGCTGCTACTACAGCGGTGTGGTGGAAGAAGGCGGTGGCGCCGATATGGTCGTAATGCTCATGCGTCAATATGACCAGATCTATATCTCTCACACGCAGGCCTAATTCAGCCAGCCGCCGTTTCAAAACTTGGAACTTGCCGGCGACCCCGGTGTCAATAAGAGCATTCTTGGTATCGCCTCGGACAAGATAGACATGACTCCCTGGCTTCTCGCCACGAAGCTGGTAGATTCCCGGCAGCAGCTCGATTACCTGAGATTGCTCCGGTTGCGCTTCAGGCTCAGTCTGTACCCGGGGCACGATTGCTTTCTCTTTCACGGCGAGGCCCCCTCCGGGCACAATCGTTTATCCATATCTCGCAATCTCTGACACAAAGTGTGCATGAGACTGAGGGCGAACTCTGGCTGTTGCCGCACCATAAACAGGAATCTTGCCCTATCTACGACAATTAGTTCGGTGTTGTCCTCGACAGCCGAGGCGGTGGCTGATCGCGGAGAGTCATCC